>DOMV01000141.1:1830-3568 GCA_003509805.1 Planctomycetaceae bacterium | reverse complement strand
ACGAGCCGGGAACTGTGTTCCCGGTCCCGGGGATGCAATCCCCGGCTCGTCGCGTTCACGCTCGTTGAACTTCTTGTGGTCATCGCGATCATCGGCACGTTGGTCGCCCTTCTTTTGCCTGCCGTTCAGGCCGCCCGGGAAGCCGCCCGGCGTATGCAGTGCGGCACGCATCTCAAGCAGTACGGCCTTGCCGTTCAAAATTTTCACGACGCCCAAAAAGGTTTGCCACCTTTGCACCTGGGTCGCTACCGTGTGTCGACGTTCGGATTGATCTTGCCTTACCATGAACAACAGACGCTTTATGACCTGATGACAGCCCGGTCGCCCAGTCTGAGTTTCGCTATCAACAATTGGTTCGATCCGACCTATCGCCGTCTTGGCGAACCCTATGTGGGCGATGAGGGGAGGAATGCGTTCGGTTCCATTCCCATCGCCAAATGTCCCAGCAGGCGAGCGGGAACGCAACTCACCCCGACGACGACAACTTGGGAGCTTCAAGGGCCCCAAGGTGATTATTATTTCACATTCACCGCCCATCAGGGTATCAGGAGCATGGAGGGCAACCCTCCGGTTACCGAGGCCAGAGATGGGAGCGGTTATATGGATGACCATGCTTTTTCCGGCATCACCCAGGAAGGTCCGTTTCGTGTGGCCATCGTCACGGGTTATATTGCGGGACGAACAATGTGGACCGATGGGGAAAACACGGCGTCGCCCAATACGACGTGGCATTGCCGGGACGACATGGCATGGTGGGCGGACGGTACGACGAACCAAATCATCATGGGAGAGAAACACATTCCCCAGAGTATGCTCGGTCAATGTAAAATAGACGGATATGATCGGAAAAGTCTTGTTGATTGTTCTTATTTGCATCTTCATGGTCATTCCCGCTTTATCCCCTACATGTCGCCTGCGCGAATCCTCGCGGTCAATGCGACGACAGGAGCGGAAACAATCAATCAAGTCGTTGTGATTGCCCGAGGGCCTTCCCATTATGATGGCACCTCGAACGAATACCCGTTCCAAATGGGGTTTGGCAGTTATCATCCGGGTGTTTGCCATTTTCTCTTGGGCGATGGTTCCGTGAGAGCCTTTCCAACGACGACCGATCCGTTATTGCTCATGAAATTAACCCGCGTGTACGACGGCGAAACCGCAGCCTTGCCGTAACTTCATTACCGTAACGACACCGCCGTAACGTTTCGCTGTCGTAGCGATACGGGAATCAACGCGCCGCGAGTTTCACGACGTTTTCACTTGCGGCCCTTTTTCTTTCGCCTTTCTTTCGCCACTTTTTTTCGGACACCGGGAACACTTATGCGCACATTGATCGCTTTTATAGTTACGACGACTCTTGTTTTGACCGGTTGCGGCGACCCGCGCGTGACCGGCACGGTGAAATATCAAGACGGCACCCCGCTGACCACGGGCACCGTTGTCCTGCAAAACGATCAGAGCCAGGGCATCGGCGAACTCCGGCAGGACGGCAGCTTCGACCTGTATCAAATCAAGCCCGGCGACGGCTTGAAACGCGGCGTTTACCGGGGATACATCACCGGGGCCGTCATTATTGACGACAATCACCGGACCACGTACCTGATTCCCGAAAAGTACGGCGACATCAACCAAGCCGGCATCACGTACGACTCCGATAAAGACAAGGGCCGGCTGGACGTGGTTGTCGAAAAACCGTGACGCCCCGGTCGTCGCCGAACAACCAATGTCACCGCGTTTC
>DOMV01000141.1:0-1777 GCA_003509805.1 Planctomycetaceae bacterium | reverse complement strand
GACTCAACCGGCTTTCGGTAGAATCGTTCCGAAGGCGTACTGTGTCGCGATTCCCGCTTTCCGTGGCCGATCATCGACGGGCGGTCGACGAAACGGCATTATACGAAACTTTCGGGACCGTGAAAACAGAGCGGTGAAGTTTTTTGGTTTCCGGGTGATTTTTCCGCCGGCCCGGTTCCCATCGCAAATTCCGGCGGCGTATGGTATGCTGGCATACTGGAAGCCATTGAAATTTCCCGAAGCCCCGCATTGGAATCGCCGCCGCCATGCCAGACACCATGCCCAAAATCAAGCGAATCCTTGTCGCCGGGGGGGCGGGCTTTCTCGGCTCCCATCTCTGCGAACGTCTCGTCGACGCGGGCCATGACGTGATCTGTGTCGATAATTTCTTCACGAGCCAGAAGGAAAACATCCAACACCTCCTCGACCGGCCCAATTTCGAATTGATCCGGCATGACGTCACGCTTCCGCTGTATCTGGAAGTCGACGAAATTTACAACCTCGCCTGTCCGGCCGCCCCGGGACATTACCAGTACAATCCGATCAAGACGATGAAGACTTCGATTCTCGGGTCGATCAACCTCATCGGCATGGCCAAACGTTGCCGGGCGAAAATACTGCAAGCCTCGACGAGCGAAGTTTACGGCGATCCCGTCGTCCATCCGCAACCGGAAACGTACAACGGTTCCGTCAACCCGATCGGTCCGAGGGCCTGTTACGACGAGGGCAAACGGGCGGCGGAAACGCTGTTCATGGACTATCATCGCGTCCATCGTCTGCCGGTTCGCGTTGTCCGTATTTTCAATACCTACGGTCCGCGGATGCACCCTTACGACGGCCGGGTCGTTTCCAACTTCATCCGGCAGGCGCTGACGGGCGAAGACATCACGATTTACGGTGACGGTAATCAGACGCGGTCGTTCTGTTATCGCGACGAGTTGGTCGAGGGCATGATCCGCATGATGGACAACACGTCGGACGTTATCGGACCGATCAATCTCGGAAATCCGGACGAATTTACGATCCGCGAACTTGCCGAGACGGTGGTCGAATTGACGGGCGCGAAATCCCGCTTGACGATGAAACCCAGCCCCGCGGACGATCCACGGCAGCGCTGTCCGGATATCGCGTCGGCAAGGAAGATACTGGATTGGGAGCCGAAAATAGCGTTGCGCGACGGTCTTGAAAAGACGGTCGAATGGTTTCGCGGAATCGATTTCGACCGCTTCCGCCCCCCGACGCCGTGCTATTGAGTGTTGCGGTATTGAACGCCGCGGTATGGAGTGCCGGTTATTCCCCGATGATCTTGATCAGTATCCGCTTTGGCCGGCAACCGTCGAATTCGCCGTAGAAAATCTGTTCCCAGGGACCGAAATCGAGTTTTCCCCCGGTGACGGCGACGACGACTTCACGGCCCATGATCTGGCGCTTGTGGTGCGCGTCGCCGTTGTCTTCCCCGGTCCGGTTGTGGGCATACCGGGTGGGAGAGGGATCGAAAGGGGCGAGCTGTTCGAGCCAGCGCTTGTAATCTTCGTGGAGGCCCGGCTCGTCGTCGTTGATGAAAACCGAAGCGGTGATATGCATCGCGTTGACCAGGCACAGGCCCTCTTCGATTCCGCTTTTGCGCAGCGCCTCGCGGACCCGGGACGTGATATTGACGAACTCCATCCGCCGCGGGATGTCGAGCGTGAGAATTTCGCGATAAGAATTCATGTGGCGGTCCTTATACCGAAGCCGGTTGAGTCGTTGGTAAACACAGCCCGGTTGAACCGCCTGT
>DOMV01000074.1 GCA_003509805.1 Planctomycetaceae bacterium | reverse complement strand
TTCTCTACGCAGTGCGTAGAGTTTTTCCTCGGTTGGGAAAATGAGGTAAAATTGCTTGAAATTCCAAAGATTGGCGACGGAGAACCCCTTGCCGAATGCGTCGCCGAGTTGCCGGGACAGCTCGCGAATCAGGAAGGAGCCGTATTCGGCCCGTTCGTGGCCGGCCTGTTCTTCCTCGACGATCCGGCGTCCGATCTTCCAGTAAGCCTCGACCATGATGAAATTGACTGCGGCATAAGCCTGCCGCCTTGCTTCCGCGAGAATGAACCGAACGTCCTCGAAAAAGGGAGCATTCCTCTGTACGGCGTCGGGCTTTATGATTCCCTGTGCTTTTTTTGTCGCCTTCTTTGTTGTCTTCTTCACGGCTTTCTTTGGCATGGTTTTTATTGGTCTTTTACTTGTTTGTATGGTCTTTACGAACGCAAAATCTCGATCAACTCCTCCGCCGAGAGCTTCGTTGCTTGGTCCGTTCCTTCGAGCAGTTTGTCCGCGATGTCTCGCTTTTCATGATGCAAGCGGACGATCTTCTCTTCAATCGTTCCCTGCGTAATCAAACGATACACCGTCACGGGGCGTGTTTGGCCGATCCGATGCGCTCGATCCGTCGCCTGGTCTTCGACTGCCGGATTCCACCACGGGTCGGTGTGGATCACGTAATCCGCCGCCGTCAGATTCAAGCCGCTGCCGCCCGCCTTGATGCTGATGAGGAACGCGTCCGACTCGCCGGATTGAAAAGCGTCGACCCGCTTTTGCCGCTCCCGAACCGGCGTCGAGCCGTCGAGATACTGATACGAAATCCCCATCTCGTCGAGTTCCGCTTTCAGGATTTCGAGGTGCTTCACGAATTGACTGAACACGAGAACCTTGTGTTTGTTGTCTTGCAGCTCCTCCATGATCTCACGGAACGCTTCGAGTTTCGAGCTTTCGACCTTGCTGTTCGGCAATACCAGTTTCGGGTTGCAGCAGAGTTGCCGTAGTCGGGTGAGAGCGGCGAGAATCTGCAATCGGCCCGGTCCGGAATTCTTGTCCTTGATTTCCTGCAGCTCCTTGAGCGCGTTTTTCCTCGCCGCTTCGTACATCGCGGCTTCCTCACGGGAAAGTTCGATTTCCCGCACGATTTCCGTCTTGGCGGGGAGTTCCTCCATGACCTGCGATTTGGTTCGCCGCAGAATGAACGGATGCACGAGCCGCCTGAGCGTGCTCCGTGCCGAAGCCGAACCGTCCCGTTGGATCGGGACCGCGAATCGATCCTCGAACGATTTTTGCGAACCGAACAAACCCGGATTCAGAAAGCGGAACAGGCTCCAGAGTTCCGTCAAACGGTTTTCAATCGGTGTTCCGGTCATTCCGATCCGAAAATCCGCTTGCAGCATTGACGCCGCTTTCGCGCGGTTCGATTCGGGATTTTTGATCGCTTGGGCTTCGTCGAGGATCACGGTCGCATATTTTTTCTTCGCAAAAAGGTCGATTTCCTGTTGCATTAAGGTATAGCTCGTAATGAGCACATCCCGTTTTTTCGCGGAAGAAATCAGTTTGTCCCGTTCTGCTTTGGAGAACCCATTCCCGGCGGCGATCGGTTGGATTCGCTTGATTTTCAGCGTCGGCGCGAATTTCGCAGCTTCGCGTTCCCAGTTGAAGCAAACGGAAGTCGGAGCGACGACCAGCGACGGCCCTTGGTCCGCACGGAGCAAAAGGAGTGCAAGGGCTTGGATCGTTTTGCCGAGTCCCATGTCGTCGGCCAAGCAACAGCCGACGCCCCATTTCGCTGAACGAGCCAGCCAATCGTATCCGTCGAACTGATAATCCCGCAAATCGCCGACGAAACTTTTCGGGGCCGGAGCTTTGAAATCCCGTGCGGCGTCAATTCGCTTTTTCACGTCGTTCCAGACGGAATTTTTTTGCAACGTCGGAATCGCGTCGAAGAATTCTTCCATTCCGACAGCAGCGAGCGGATGCAGTTGAACGGTCTTTCCTTTGCTGTGCGAAAGTCGTTTGAGTTCGCCGAGACGTTTGCGGAATTCATTCGTCAGAGCAAGGAATTTTTGGTCCGATAATTTCACGAATCTGCTTTCGGAATCGTCGTCGAGCAGATCAAGCAGCTTTTGCAGTTCAATCGTTTCGTTGTCGACTTTGAGCGTTCCCGAAGCGGCGAGCCAATCCTCCGCCGAGGAAAACGACAGGTTGAAGTTGCCGAATGAGGCGGTCGAGGTTACGGAAAATTTTTCGCCGTACGGCCAGAAAACCTCGTAGCCCACGGCGTTCTTTTTTTCCGAGGCAAAATCCTTCAGCTCGGCAAGGAGGGCGAGCGCATCGGCCGGGGATTCGAAAACGTACTGATTCTCCGACTGGGCGGCTCCGTGTCCGAAGGCGGAAAACTGGGCGATGATTTCGTCGCGTTTTTTCCTTTCATCCTTGAGATTTCGCGTCGTCTGGACGTTTTTACCGCCGACTTCGCCGAGAATTTTCTCCGAACCGACGCCCGGCCTGTGTCCGGGACTGTCCGCTCCCAGAGGTCGCACGAAAAAGTCGGCCTGGATTCCTTCGCCGTTCGGAGCGAGATAAATATACGTCATCGCATGAACGGGAACCGCCGGAACATCGGCGAATTCGACCTTCGCATCGGTTTTTACGCTCATGTCCCCGGCGAGCTTTCCGAGCAGCGACGCCAACGCTCCTTGCGCCTTTTTCGGAAAGTCGCGTCCCTTCTCGCCGAGAATCGAGCGGATTTGCATCTCGGTCTTCGTCAGCCGGATTACCTTGATCCGGGTCGGCGATTCCTTGATCGTGAAGAAATCCGACTTGGAATCGTCCGGATTTCCATACTGCCCATACGCGCCGCTCTGGTGGATGTTATGGTACACCGTCAGCGGCGGCGAAAAGGAAACGTGAAGCTTGCCGTCTTTTTCCTGCATCGAAATTTCCGGCCGCGCATGGATCAGTTCGACGCGGGTCGACAACTTTTCCCGCTTCTCCGACATGCCGAAGAGAAGCGGATGCCCCACGAATTCCAGCGCGATTTCTTCCTTGAACGAATACTCGGTCGCGCTATTGTAATACCCTCGTTTGTTGATGACGCGGATTTTCGAGCAGATCATCCGATCCTGATCGGTCAGGTAATCGAGCTTGTTCTGCTGCTTGAACAACCGCGACATCGTGATCGACTTCTCTTCTCCCCACGAGCCGGACCGGGGCAGCCATTTTTGTTCGTAGGGATAGAATGCAAGGCTCCCATATTCGTAAAACACCCGCCAGATCAACCGGGCCTTGGGCTGTTCTTTTTTTGTCGCCGTTTTCTTCTTCGTCCCTTTCGGCGTTTCGCTCGCCAAGGCTTGCAGCGATTCGAGCCAGCGTTCCCATTCGTCCCGTGCGGTGAACAAATCTCGGAGCGGAACCGTTTTCGTGGCCTTGCGATAATCCGACACCGTTTTCAAATACGGCTTGACGGCGGTTTTGGCGATTCCGAGCGATTCGCAAACCTCGACGGTTTCCGCAGCTATCCAAGGGAAAGCCGATTCAGTCCTTGGGAGTATCTGAACCATGAATTGTTCGACTGCGGGCGTCGGCTTCAGTTGGAACCACGCGCTTTCATAAGCCGAGAGCAGCAGAGAAAGCCAAACAGGACGCATCGCGGTTTGCGATGTCGTGTTGATCGAGAGTTGATTCGGCGTTTTGCCGATCAATCGTTGCGCAATCATATCGATGAGGTTCCAGCATCCTTCCAGCCGCATCGGGAACTTGATGTCGACGCCGCGACTGACGTGATCCGCTTTGGCGACGGCGTATTTGGCGTTTTCCTGCACGGCGATGCGATTCCCTGCATGTAGTTCCGCGAGAGCGTGGAAAACACCGGACAAAAACGGAAGCACGGCGTTTTTAACCGCTTTCAGATTTCCCAACGACTTCAGCGCGATACGGTAGAGCTCGACGGCTTTGGAATATTCACCGGCGACGAAGGCTTGGTGCCCACCGCAAATGCCGAGTGCCGACGGTCCGTGAAAGCTCAACAAATCGGGATCGCCGATCTTTCCGGAGCACAAAGCGTAATCGAGAATCAAAACCTGCGTGACTGGATCGCATTTCGGGTCTTTTCCCGTTTCGATGAGAATGTTCCAAGTTTCGTCGAAGGAACATTCCAACTGGGAAATCGCGCGAAGCAGGAGATACTGAAGCACTAGGCAGCGAAATTCGATTTTCGCTGCCCGGAGCCAATTACGGTGTTGTTCACAGTTGGCTTCTTGGGGGACGAACAGACTCCATATCGCGCGATAAAAATCACCGACTCCGTCATACTGTTCGAGATAACGAAAAACTTCCGGCAGCGGCTTGATACCGTCGGTGATCAGGAGATGCCGGAGTTCCCGCACGAGGTCTTCCGGGTGTTTCGGGCGATCCCAGCTTCGATGTTCCGAATACGACGCCACGAAATAGCGACCGCCGATAAGCGTGAACAACACGTCGGCATATCGCTGGTACTGCCCGGACTCGACGAGATGGTGAACGATCCGTTCCCGTAAAACGTTTTTGCAGTGTAAAAACCCTTCGGTGGTAATGCCGATCCACCCGAGTTGCCGGAGTTCGTCGACGATCTTTTTGATCTTGTTTGGGTTCCAGGAATGTTTGTCGACGATGCTTCGGGAATAGCATGGTTTACCGTTGACACGTTCCGGAGTAAGATTCATGCAACCGCAGCACTCCTGGATTCGGATTTTCCGCACGGGCGCGGCGTGAATCGCGAGGAAGCAGAGCGCGTTTTTGAGGTCGTCCGGCAGGGAATCGAACGCTTCTTTCCAGTGAGTAATATTTTTTTTCGAAGACGATTGGGCCATCGGATGGTTTCGAGATAATGAGGAGTCAAACGTGATACATTTCCGCCGGACACAGTTCGTTGAATTTTTTTTGCTCGAACAAATACCGGCGCAGTTCGAGGCAGAAATGGCATTTGCCGATGTAACCGGCGGCGTCGGGCTCGAATTTCGGGGCGAGACGTTTCTTGGCTTCAACCGGACCGCCGTCGCACAGGGCCATGAAAAACGGGGCGGTTTCTTCGTCGACCTTCGGATGCAGATTATCGACGTTCGCAACGAAAATACCGGGACAATGGCCGGTGAACAAATTGCCGTGCGGATCGATGTGGAAATGCGACGTCGAACGGAATGTCCGACCGCAGGCGTCGCCGGTAAACTTTTCGACCGGATATCGCTTCAAGCCATCGGCAAGTCGCTTTGCTGCTCTACCACAGGGATTCAAGTACGAATGAATGTTCCAGAGTGTTCCATCGGAAGGATCAATGCCGAGCAGACGACACGATTCCTGAATTGGATATTTTTTGTCGTGATCCGGCAGCTGCTCCATGAGCCGCAGCACTTCTCCGGTCCAGACGAAGGCCCCGCCGAAAACCTTGTTCGCCGCCCGGATCGCCGTTTTCGTGACGTTGAGCGGAATGAACTCCAAATGAAACAGCGACGCACTGATGAGCACGCCCGGCAATCCGGCGTCGCGAAGTTGTTTGAATCCGTCCATCGCGGTTTTTTCATTGATGCACCAGCCACCGTTGGTTTCCAGATAGTCAATCCGTACACCATGTTGGATGGCGCTGCGAATCGCATAGAGCAATCGGTCGAAGAAGAGCGAACACTCACCGCCGCCGAAGTGGATGCCGTCGAGCGAGCGTTCCGTCGACAAAGCCGACATGGTACGGTCGATCATCGCTTCGCTCATCACCTCGTCGGAGGACTTCGGTGAACAGCAATACAGGCAATGGCGGCAGGCATTGTCGCACTTGTACGTCAGCATCACGCCGCCGGAATGCAGAGGGGGAAGCAGGCAGCCTTGGTAGCGGTCACGAATTACATGATCTTCGGGAATGAGACGACCGTCATTTTGTTTGATGGAGCCTTGATTCATTGTTCAATTACCCTCCGGCCATTCCTTGCACACCAACTCAGCCTGCTCAAGGACGAGGTCAATCGCCTTTTCCTGCTTGTCCGGTGGGTAACCGTATCGTTTCAGGATTTTTTTGATTTCCAGCCGCATTCGGGCTCGCACGTTTTCGCGGATCGCCCAGTCGATGGTGATACTGTTACGGATCGTTTTAACGAGGTCTTGGGCGATGTGCCGTAGGATGTCGTCGCCAAGCACGGCAACGGCGCTGTCGTTGATTTCCAGAGCGTCGTAGAAGGCGATTTCCTCTTCGCTCAAGTTCAACGATTCGCCACGACGGTCTGCCGTCATTAAGTCCTTCGCCATCGCGATCATCTCCTCGATGACCTGCGCGGTCTCCACGGCACGGTTACGATAACGTCGCAGGGCCGTTTCCAACAGTTCCGTGAACGAACGCGACTGCACGACGTTTTTCTTCGCTCGGGTTTTGATTTCGCCTTCCAACAATTTACGCAACATTTCCACGGCGAGGTTCTTTTCCTTCATGTTCCGGACTTCGTGCAGAAAATCGTCCGAGAGAATCGAAATGTCCGGCCGTTTCAGGCCTGCCGCCGCGAAAACATCAATGACCTGATCCGTCGCGACCGCTTTGGAAATCAGTTGGCGGATTGCGTGCTCCATCTCGTCAAAACTTTTCGCTTCACGATCAATCGGCTTGTTCAGCACCGCCTTGATCGATTGGAAGAAAGCGACGTCCTCTCGGACGGCCAATGCTTCTTCGCTCGGAACGGCCAAGGCGAAGGCCGCGGACAATTCTGTAACGACTTTTGAGAGACGCTCCTTTCCATCCGGTTGGGCGAGGATGTGCTCCTGGGCTCCGGTGAGCATCGCAAGCTGTTTTTCGTAGTCGCCGGAGTTCCAAGCTGAAAAATCATAACCGTGGAACAGATCGCGGCAGACTTCGTGCTTTTCCTTGAGAATTTCGAGCGCCTTTTCTTTATCCGGGGCCGCGTCGCCGGTTCCGCCATTGTCGGTGTAGTTTTTGACTGCGTCCTTGAGCTGTTCCGCGATGCCGAGATAATCGACCACCAGACCGCCCGGCTTGTCCTTGAAAACCCGGTTGACGCGGGCAATCGCCTGCATCAGTCCGTGACCGCGCATCGGCTTGTCGAGGTACATCGTGTGCATACACGGGGCGTCGAAGCCGGTCAGCCACATGTCGCGGACGATCACGATTTTGAACGGATGTTCCGGCTTTTTGTAATTCTGTGCCAGCATCTCCCGCTTGCTTTTTGTGCGTATGTGCTGCTGCCAGTCGGCGGGGTCGGAAGCGGAGCCGGTCATCACGATCTTAACGGCCCCTTTTTCATCGTCCGTATCGTGCCAATCGGGGCGAAGGGCGACAATCGCCTTGTAAAGCTCGACGCAGATACGGCGGCTCATGCAGACGATCATCGCCTTGCCGTCCATGACTTCGAGCCGTGCTTCGAAATGTTTTACCAAGTCGTCGGCCAACAGTTTCAGGCGGCTGTCGGTGCCAACCACAGCTTCGAGCTGTGCCCAGCGGGTCTTGAGCTTTTCTTTGTGTTCGAGTTCTTCCCCCTCGGTGACTTCGTCGAACTGCTTGTCGAGAAGGTCTTTGACTTGCTTGTCGATCTCCAGCTTAACCAGGCGGCTCTCGTAATAGATTGGAACCGTAGCGCCATCCTCGACGGCCTGCCGGATGTCGTAAATGCTGATGTACTCGCCGAAAACAGCGCGGGTGTTGGCGTCCGATTTTTCAATCGGCGTACCAGTGAAGCCGATAAACGAAGCATTGGGAAGGGCGTCTCGCATGTGGGCGGCGAAACCATCGATGAAATCGTACTGGCTCCGGTGCGCTTCGTCGGCGATCACGATAATGTTGTGGCGGTCGGAAAGCAGCGGATGGTTGGCCTCGGTTTTCGTCGGGAAGAATTTATGGACGGTCGTAAAGATCACGCCGCCGGAGTCGGTCTTTAGCAGGTCGCGCAAACCAGAGCGATTTTCCGCCTGAATCGGTTCCTGTCGCAATAAATCCTTGCAAGCGGCGAAGGTGCCGAAAAGCTGGTCGTCCAAGTCGTTGCGATCCGTGATGACGACAATGGTCGGGTTCTTCATTTCCGGACACAAAACGACCCGACCCGCATAGAAAACCATTGTCAGGCTTTTGCCGCTTCCCTGCGTGTGCCAGACGACGCCGACTTGCCGGTTGCCTTCGATGTCGGAGGCTTTGACCGTGCACTCAATCGCTTTGTTGACGGCGTGGAACTGGTGATACCCGGCGATCTTTTTGACGTAGGAACCGCCGCTGTCCGTTTCGTAAACGATGTAGTGCCGCAGGAGATCAAGCAGGCGGCGTGGTTCGAAAACGCCTTCGATCAGGACTTGGAGTTGCGTGAGCGACGCCGGGGCCAAGCCGTCGCCGTCGATGGTTTTCCACGGCATGAAGCGTTCGAAGTTGGCCGAGAGCGAACCGAGCCGGGCATGCAGGCCGTCCGAGATAACGAGCAGCTCATTACAGGTGAACAGCGACGGAATTTCGTTTTTGTACGTTTGCAATTGACGGAACGCCGTTCCAATGTCGGCTTTTTCGTCGACGGCGTTTTTCAGTTCGAAGACGGCAATCGGAAGTCCGTTGAGGAAGACGACGACATCGGGACGGCGTTCGTGCTTGTTTTCCGTAACGGTGAATTGGTTGACGACGAGAAACTCGTTTTCACCGGGGGTGTCGAAGTCGACGACCTTGACGCGGTCGCCGCCGAAGGAGCCATCGGGCCGTTTGATTTCGACGGGAACGCCTTCGACGAGGAAGCGGTGAAAGGCCCGATTGTTGGCGGAGAGCGACGGCGTTTCCGGTCGGGTCAGCTTGCGGAATGCTTCGTCGAGAGCTTCATGCGGCAGCTTCGGATTGATGTTGCGGAGTGTCTGCCGGAGACGGTCTTCGAGGACGACCTGTCCGGAATCGCCGCGTTCGACAGTCTGTCCGCTCTGCACGGAATACCCGCGTCCGGCGAACCATTTCAGGGCGAGTTGTTCAATGGCGTCTTCGGTGATATGCATGATTCTCTATTTCTTTCCGTATCGTGTTGAATTCTCTTGGCAATGCTTGCGAACATCCTCAACCCAAGGCTCGTACCAATACCAAACATTTTGAATTAATACGCCGTAGTTCTTTTTGGGGTTTTTGGCGTCTAGGCTTTGCCATAATTGCGTATGATTGTGTATCGAAAATTTGAAAAACCCCTCGGCTTTCATTGCCTCTACCACGTTTTTTGGCAGGTATTTTTTCTTTTCAGTTTCTTTGATGACTGTGTAGGTCTTGTCAAGACTTGCATTAATTTCTTTTGCCAATGGCGAATCTTCTTTGATAAACTCAATTACTTGATCTGCTTGCCCCTTGTGATTTACAAGTTTCGGGGTGAATATAACACGATAAGCGTATTTGGGGCTGTTGAATTCAGCTTCGGATAAGTCCCCATCAAACCCTTCAATGAAGGATTGAATATTCGCCGGCATTTCTTCTGGAGAAGGCAGCGATAGGATTTGTTCTTCGGATATGGACGAAAATTGCAAGCTAAAAGAGAGATAGTGGTCAATTCCGTATTGATCACCAAACAAGGTTTTGATCAGTTCGTTATAGTTCAAACAGCACGCTTGAAATTTAGCGCTTAGAGCCGCATCGATTCGCATCGTCATCTGATGCTCAATCTCATGTCGAATACCAATAAGAAAACGCAAATTATTTGCGGCATCTTTGTCAACAGGTGATTCTTTGATGCTTAGACAATGTTCCAATCCCCATCGCTTGTACGCCCCTTTTGTTGTTTTGTCAAATTTTTTTCGTTTGCCGACAATTTCATGATGCCGATGCTCAATCTTTTTGCTTCTGTAATAAGCATGCAGAAGATATGTCCACGCTATGATCATCAGGACAATAAATGTTTCGGATTTAAAGCGAATCAAAGGGTTGTTGAAAATCTGAACAGCGGACAAGGCGGCTTCTCGTGACTTCTCAATCAGTTCAGATTTGATTGAATATATTCGCCTGTTGCGTTCTTTTCCCATGTCTGTGAGTTGAGTTACTGATTGACTGAAATCTCCCCGCTCAGCAGCTTCGGAAGCAACGCATCGCGAAGATCAGAAAGGGTGCGGGATGCAAAAATATTGTTGTGAATACGATCAACGGTTCCATTGAAAAAGTCGTAAAGGCGTTCGACAATTCCATCGGCGTGAGGACGATGATGAACAATGGGTTAGAATGGAACTTCGTCCATCTCAGGCTGATACGGTTGGGACTTCGCGGAAGGTTGCGGCAGTGGTAAGGCCCTCATTTTTTTTGACATCTCTTGAATGATCTCTCTACGTGTATGTTTTTGTAGGATTGAGTGAAGACTGCCGTTTTTGTCATGTTGATTTGTGCCATTGAAGTCGCAGCAATCCAGGAGCGCGGCGTTAGTATTATAAGCATCAATAATCCGGTCAATTTCACGTTCACTTAAATCAGGTAAACATGTGAGGTATCTAGCGAGATTTTTGCAAGAGACATCGCTGGTGCTCTCTTTCATCGCATGAATAAAATCTGGTATGCTGACCACTCTTTTTAATTGCGATACAATGTCGTTTTCGACTTTTTCCCAGTTTGATTTTATCGCCTGATACTTTCCAATAAAACCATACGGGTTGATACCAAGATTTACGGCAATGATAGGAACACCGCTTCCCATCGCATAGCCGACCTCTTGATCGGTCCAATTACTGTCATGAAATTTATCCGTCATTAGCGCAACAAAAGAATCCATCGTCGCCAAGGCGTTTTCGATGGTTTTTTGCCACTCTGCTGTTGGTTCAATGTCTTCGTGGGCGACAAATGCATGGATTCCCCAGATGCGAAGACGATCACGAAGCATCCCGACTTGAACTTTGTCTTCTGACTTATGGCTCAGAAAAACACGGAATTTGCCTTGTTCCCATATCTTGTTCTCAATATCCTTAGAAACTATTTTTGTTTTCGGATGCAGCAGCCCGGAATTTTCACGCCAATGCTGGTCTGAAGGAGTATCGACTTCAAGGAAAACAGCGCCGATATGCTCGTTGGGGCAATTGTTGAACTTTTCTAAATCCGAACACAGTTTTTTCTCGATGTCGTCCTTACGATCAATGAGAGGAAGATAAATAGAGTCCGGGATTGTTAAATATACCGCATGGCTGTAGGTTCCACCATTCCAATTGTCGAAATCCCACTCTTTGTGAACGCGAAGTGATGCGTTGACGTCGTCCTCGATCTCCTCCGCGCCGACATAGCGGCCCGGCGTCAGAATGTGCCCGTGCTCTCGAATCTCCGCCAGCGTCGCGCTCTTGCAGAAGCCCGGTACGTCGGCGTACTTTCCCTTGACCGATTTGTCGCCGCGCCATTTGTGGTAAGTGTCGGCGATCTTCTTGATGTCTTCCGTCGTCAATTCCCGATGCACCCGGTCGATCAGCGTTCCCATTTTTCGTGCGTCAATGAATAACACGCTCCCTCGACGGTCCCGGAAACGATTGTTCTTCTTGTCTCGCGTCAAAAACCAAAGACAGACAGGGATTTGCGTCGAATAAAAAAGTTGTCCCGGCAGAGCGACCATGCAGTCGACGAGGTCGGCTTCGACGATGTTTTTGCGAATCTCCCCTTCGCCGGACTGGTTCGAGGACATCGAGCCGTTCGCCAGCACGAAGCCCGCCTGACCGGTCGGGGCGAGATGATGAATAAAATGCTGCACCCAAGCGAAGTTGGCGTTTCCGGCGGGGGGTGTGCCGTACTTCCAGCGCCGGTCGTCCTTCAAGAGGTCGCCGCGCCAGTCGCTGTCGTTGAACGGCGGATTAGCCATCACGTAATCGGCCCGCAA
>DOMV01000410.1 GCA_003509805.1 Planctomycetaceae bacterium | reverse complement strand
TCGCCCGTGATTCGACGCCGTACCGGAACGCCTGCCCACCGGAAACAACACAGCCCGAACCCTGAAGCCCGGAGGGTAAACGGACTGTTGAGCGGGCTGTGTTTACCAACGACTCAACCGGCTTCGGTATATAAAATTACTTCCGTGAGCGTCATGAATAACGAAATCGCATTCAAACCATATATCCATCGGTTTTCATTGTTGATCTTATTGGGTCTGCTGTATCCGGGCTACACTCCGCACGTAGTGCAAGCGGAAACGACATCGATACCGGAAAATCTTTACCTCGACGAACTTGATCTTGAAAAAACCGAATGCGGTTGGGGACATACGACTGCCCGCAAAACGGTCGACGGCAATCCGCTTCGACTGAACGGCAAAGTCTATGAGCGTGGAGTCGGCCATCATGCGCCCGGCCGAATTCTTGTCGCTCTGCCTGTAATCCAGGGCCGATTTCGTTGTGAAGTCGGAATCGATGATGAAACCGATGGACGCGGCCACGCTGAATTTCTTGTTTACGGCGACGGAAAACCGCTTTGGCGAAGCGGCTTTGTCAAGGGTGGGGAAACGGCCAAAATCTGCGACATTTCAATCGACGGACTCAAACAGTTGGCCTTGGTCATGGACTCCGGGCCCGAAGGTTATGCGCTCGACCACGGAGATTGGCTCGACGCCCGATTCGAGATTCACGGCGCCTCGGGCCGGGAAAACCCGGCGACACAATCAATACGGACGCTTTCGCCCGGCGCCGTGATTATGGACGATACGGGCATGGAAATCGAACGAAGCGACGAAGCCGCCTGCGAATTTCTCGCCTTGTCCCGGGAATTGGCCAAAGGAATCGACGTGTTTCGGGCCGGGCAATCCCTGCGTCCGGAAGCGATTTTTCTCAACACGGACCGTGATCCGGTCGACATTGTGCTGCGGCGCACACGGGCTTTGATGCAAGATCTGAGGACGTTCGAAAACGGACCGAAGCTGACGGGCGAAGAAAAACAACTCGACGGTTTGGATGCGAAAAATCAAGTGACGGATTTGAACGACACTCCGGCTCGGCAAGCCTTGTTTGCCGAGGTCGTTTCCTTGCGGGAAAAAATCGCGTTACAGAATCCGCTGCTCGATTTTTCGGACATTCTTTTCATCAAACGGCATGTGACGCCGGAGCCGGAAAAGCAGGGCAACCACATGTGCGACCAGTTCTTCGGATTTCACGCAACAAAAGGCGGCGGACTTTTCGTCTTGAAACACGCTTTCGATCCATCGCGACGCAGCGTCGGGAACCTCCTCGAAAACAGCAAGGTCGAATCGGGCCGATACAAAAACGCGAGGCTCGACAGTTCATGGGGATTTCTGGCGCCCGAGTTGTCTTTTGATGCGAACAAGATTCTTTTCGCCGCGACGGATACCGCGTCCCGGCGACATTCGTACATCTGGTCGGATGATAATTGTTATCATCTTTTCGAAGTCAACGCCGACGGATCGGGCCTGAAACAATTGACTGACGGCCCTTGGAATGACATTGATCCCTGTTTTCTACCCAACGGTCGAATCGTGTTCGTTTCGGAGCGTCGCGGCGGTTTTGGACGCTGTCATGCAAGGCCCTGTCCGAATTATACGCTCTTTTCCATGTTGCCCGACGGTGGCGATATCACGATGCTGAGTCCGCATGAAACCAACGAATGGGCGCCGATGGTCGATCACAACGGCATGATCGTCTATACCCGTTGGGATTACGTCGACCGGGGCTTCAATCAAGCGCATCATCCCTGGATTACTTTTCCCGACGGTCGCGATCCCAGGGCGATTCAAGGCAATTATTCGGAAGACGAACGCTCCCGGCCACATTTTGAAACTTCGTTGCGTCCCGTACCGGACTCACCGAAACTCGTCGGAACGGCCCAGCCGCATCACGGCCAGTATTTCGGCTCGATCATCCTGCTCGATCCGAATGTTCCCGACGACGAGGAAGGGGGCGAACCGATGGGTTCACTACGTCGTGTCACGCCGGAACAGCTTTTTCCCGAAGCGGAAAACGCGGCGCACCGGGATGCCGCCAATTACGGACAACCATTTCCGTTGAGCGAGGATTATTATCTCGTCGCCTACGACGCCTTCAGCGGAATGGGAAAGGGGCATGTGAATAATTACGGCCTGTATCTGCTTGATTCCTTTGGAAACAAGATTCTCCTGTATCGGGATGTGGAAATCTCCTGCCAATGTCCGATTGCCCTGAAACCGAGGCCCGTCCCGCCGGTTATTCCGCATCAAACGTTGGTCGGACTCCCACCGGGTCGCAAAGCGTCGATTGAAACGACGGCGGACGACGAAGCAATCGTTCAAACGCTTCCCGAACGCGCCGAAGTCGGGGTCATGAATGTCTACGAAACCAATCGGCCTTTTCCCGAAAATACGAAGATCAAGGAATTACGGATCGTCCAGATTTTGCCGAAGACGACGACGCATGCCAATGTTCCATGGATCGGTTACGGGAACGATACCGGGGCACGGAAAGTTTTGGGAACCGTTCCCGTACAAGAAGACGGAAGCGTCTTTTTCGAAATGCCGGTCGACGTTCCGGTCTATTTTCAAGCTCTCGACGAAGATGGCGTCGCCGTTCAGACGATGCGCAGCTCGACCTACGTCAAGCCGGGCGAGCGCCTGACCTGTCTTGGTTGCCATGAAGGACGGCAGAGCGGCACCTCCCGGTTTACGACCTTTCCGGCGGCGTTTCGAAAGAAGCCGGAACCGATCACGCCTGAAATGGATGGTTCGAATCCCTTCAATTATCCTCGTTTGATTCAGCCGATTTTGGATCGGCATTGCGTCCAATGTCATGAAACCGAAGCGAAAGTCGGTAAAACCTTCCCGCTTGATCGTGGCGACATGGATTTGCCGCGATCATTAGACCCGCGCCGCCATTTCTTCGAATCCTATGTCAATCTCCGACCTCATGTTTTCGTTTTCAAGGGCGTGTACCAAAACCGGATGCCGGAATTGATGAATCCCCTCCCCAACGACGGCACGGCTTGGAATTCCTTTGCGCCGGCCCGCACTTTTCCCGGCAAGTTCGGGGCCAACGCTTCGCCGCTTTGGCATTTATTGAAATCCGGACATTACGAGGTCCGGTTGTCGCCGGCCGAGATGCGCGCCATGGCACTTTGGCTCGATAACAATGCCGACTTCTACGGCGCTTATGAATTGGAAACGCTGGACGCGCAACGCCGGGGTGAAACCGTCCTGCCCGGCTTGGAATAAACGACACCAATACTTGAACTTATTGCGCTCCGCGAAACAATGAAACCTCGACACATGGAACCTTGACGCATGGAACTTTGACGCCAATCGCAACATTCGCGGCCAAAGGGGTTTTCATCACCGTGCTCAGGCAACATTGTATTCAGGCAACACCGTGTTCCGGAAGCCCCTTGGCTCGTTTTTTATGCAGCACCGTCAGTTTAATCGAGGTCGATTTCGGGATCAAGCCCGCTCCCGGGTCGCCTGGAACAGGGTGTACGCCAAGATACAGGCGACGCCGATCCCGAACATGCCGGGGGACTGCCCGAAGCCGATCGCAAAGGCGAACAGGACGGGCCCGATCGTTTCGCCGATTTTCCCGGCAAGTTCCGCGACGGCGATCGCCCGCTCTTCGCCGAATTGCTCGACGATTTTCAGGCGGAAATAATAATTCGCTTCCCCGGCGACGCTGAAACTTTCGGCGATCCCGAACATTATCAAGGCGAGCACGGCTCCGGGTATCGTCGGGAAAACGACGAACAGGAAAAAGCCGAGCGCCCAGCCGAGTTGGCCGAAACCGATCGTCGTGGGCCCGCCGAGTCGTCGGAGCACGCATTGGGAAAGCACGGGACCGACATAAATGATCATCAGGCCGTTCAAGATCATCAAGCGCCCGATGTTGCCGGTTCCGAGCCCTTCGCTTTCGGCGAAAATCGGAAAAAAATAACCGATGAACGACGAAGCCGCGTAGACGGGAATCAGGTGCAGGAGGAAATAGGCCAGGACCTTGGGATTGCCGAGGAAAGGAAGAACGCCGCTCCGGCCGCCCGTTGACACCCGCGACCTTTGGGGGCGCAGCATTTTTTCCAGCGGCACCGCGTATACGCAACCGTAAAACCAGGCGGACAGGAGCACCCCGGCGGCGACGGCGAAGACGGCGTGATAACCGATCCGGTCGGCAAGCGCCGAACCAAGCAGGATACCGACATAAATTCCGGCGATCATGCCCGAATAAAAGTAGGAAAAACTCCGGTCCTTCCGTGCCTGGTCGGTTTCGAGCGCAATCAGGGAACGAATCGCGATGAACCCGATTCCGCTCCCGAGTCCGAGGAGGACGAAGGCCCCGAGCATCGGGAAAATCCGGGCGGAAAAAGCGACGCCGAGCAGGCCCGCGCCGGTCAGGCAACAGCCGAGATGCAGGATCGGGCGAATTCCGACCGAACGAATCGCCCAGCCGGCGAAGAGGGTTCCCACGGCGAAAGAGAACATCTGGATCGAGTTCGGCAGCGCCAGGAACAGTTGTTCCGAAACGGGACAATGCTCCGAATAAAACGGCTTCATCATCAGCGGCAGAAACGCGACCGAAAACGAGATTGCCGTAAAGAAAAGAAAAACGAGCGGCCGGGCCAGAAAAACGGGGGAAAACGAGGAAAAAACGGCATTTCCGTCCCCGGTTTCTTTCATGAAACCCATTGTCGCCGCGCCGGCCCGGTACCGGCGGGTATTCAGGAAAAAGAGCAGCTCGAACATGCTGAGAACGAGGACGATCAGGAGCGTCAGGACATCAAGCAAGACCTCCTTGAGCAAAGCGCGGTTTTCCAGCGTCGTCGCGTAAATGTCGGTCCCGGTCTCGAACAGGGCGACGATTTCCCCACGCCGATTGCAAATCGGGCCGACGCCGTAAATCCACGCCCCGTTCTGGTCGCTCTGGATCGACGTGAACACGTTGCCCGCTTTCATCGAGTCGCGATAGTCCCTGCCCCAGGTGAACGGATGGAAGGGACCGATCTGGTCGTTGCTGAACATGAGCCCGAAAACCCGGTCGTCGTAGAGGCGGTAAATCGCGAAATACCAACCACTGTTCCATTCATCCTTGTTCTCGTTGAACGCCTGGTGGAGCCGGGCACGAAGCTCCCGGTAATCCTCGTCCATGTACGTTCCCGCCGTTTGCAGGCGTTCGATCAATTCGGGATCGAGCGTTTGGGGAACCGTATGGATCATCATCGAAAGGCGGTCGAGCATCAACGCCTGCTGCCGCGCGGTCAGGTTGGCGAGCACGATCGGCAGGGAAACGGCCAACGTCGCGGCGATGACAAGCAGGACGCCGAGCGACTGTACCAACGCCCTCGGCGGATTGCGGCGAAACAGGTCGACGTGGATCCTCCGGAATGTGTTGAGCAGGAACAAGACGGCAAGGACAAGAAATATCCAGAATGCCGCTCTTTTGACTTGCTGCGTCGCGGTGAGAAAAACCCTGTCGGTTTTTTTGATCCCGGTCGTTTTATACTGAAAACCGTCGGCATTTCCCGAAGCCGACGATTCGGGGGCCTGCCCATCGGAAACGACACCATCTGGAAGGTAAACGGACGGTTGACCGGAAAACTCAACCGGCTTCGGCATCATGTCGGTCGTTTGGAGATTGTCCCGCCCGAAGGGATCGATTTCAATGACGGCTTCTTCGTTGCAGGTCGTGAGCAAACCGCCCGGGCCCGTGGAAAAGCGGTAAATATTATTTTCCGTTTCCTCGGTATACAAGACGGAAATCCGGCCGTCGAGACCGAGGCGGCAGATTTCCCGGTTCGGCAAATCGACGTAATCGATGCTCCCGTCCGGGTTCCATTCGATCTCCCAGGGAACCGGCGGAACCCCGTTTTTGAAAGGGCGCCGGGAATGATCCGCGTCGTACAACACGTCGGGACCGCTCTTGAAGGGAAAACGGTTGAGTATCCTGCCGGATTTGTGGGAATAAATGTAGGAACCGTCTTTTCCCAGCGCGATATCGGCGATTTCGAGATGGGCGTCGTGAAAAGGGATAAACCCTTGCCGCACAAGGCCGCCTTCCGGAGAATAGAGATAAACGATGATGCCGTCGGTTTCGCATTCGAACCAATGGAGCGCCTCGGGTGTTCCCGTGAGCGAACGGGACCAACATCGCTGGATCATGCGATACGGTTTTTTTTCCAGATCGACCGAATGAATCGTTCGAAGGAAGATTCCCTCGGCGTCATATTCCTTGATCTCCTCTTTGACGAGGAAAAAACCGTGCGAATCGAGTTCCTGGTTGAGCAGGAAGAGGTGGTTTTCCGGCCCGATGGCGATTTCCTGCGTGTAGAAAAAGCCGTCCGCTTCCCGGGAACCGCCCAGCAGCGCGAAATCGAGCGTCCCGTCCGGTTCGGTTCGCAGGACGCGGCGCTGCGAATGGTCGATGCACGTCAACGATCCGTCGTGGGAACGAATCGCGAAAACGGGCATGTCCAGCGAAATCGCCCGGTCGAAAGGATTCATTCCGAGCCGGTCGAAGGTCGTGAAAGCCCCGAGAAGCGACGCGAAACACAGCAGGGCGGAAAAAATCAGCTTTATCGGCATGGGAATCACGGGATACGATCAAAAAATTGCCGCAACCGAACACCCCGACCGGTTTCGGTGCGGTATACTGATGTATACTGAGCTCTCAAAAGTACGCCCGGGCCCTCGGTCAGCGAAACGGCCGCCTCACGTTCGATTGTCAGCCCGGAGACCAATATGTACCGAAGCCGGTTGAGTCG
>DOMV01000206.1:9186-11233 GCA_003509805.1 Planctomycetaceae bacterium | reverse complement strand
GACAGCGGCGAGGGCGGCGAAGGACTCGAAGGACCGCAGGCCCGGGGGCGTACCCGTGAAACGAACCGGCTCCCCGGAAAGCAGGCCGATTTGCGGAACCGCGCCGAGGGAATCGACTTGAACCACATGAAGGTCATGGGCTACCANNGACATGATCGACGCGATGAACCAGGCGGAGAAGGATTTCCGGGGCGGTCGCTACCAGAACCTGCCGCGGGTCCGCAAAGTGCTCCTCGAAGGTCTCGGCGATGTCAAACGGCACATCGGCGGCGATTTTTCGATGAAAGAGGACACGACATACAATTTGCCGACCAACATCCAGGAACAACTTGTCGGTGGAGTGGACGAACCGTCCCCGGCCGGCTGGGAAGCGGTCAACCGCGACTATTTCAGGAAGCTTTCCGAAGGAGCGACCGGAGAAGGCGGGGAATAATGTCCTACTGGCAAGGTAAAGTCGTTCTCATCACGGGCGGATCGAGCGGTCTCGGGCGAATCATCGCGGAAACCTTCGGTGCGGCGGGGGCCGGGATATGTATCGCGGCCCTGGAACCGCGGGACGTCGAAACGGCGGCCGGCGAAATCGGGGCGCTCACCGACTGCGAGGTCCTCCCGGTCCATGCCGACGTCACCAAACAGGAAGACGTCGACCGACTGTTCGAAACGGCCCTCTCGCATTTCGGTCGCCTCGATTGCCTCGTCAACAACGCCGGCAGGTCCATGCGCGGCAAGGTTCTCGATACGACCCCGGAACAGTTCCGGTCGCTCTTCGAGCTGAACGTCCTGGGGACGGTCCGTTGCACCCGGTCGGCCGTTCCGCACCTGTTGAAAAACCGCGGGCACGTCGTCAACATCGGTTCACTCGCCGCGAAAAGCGCTTCGCGCTGGGTCGGCGCCTACCCCGTTTCGAAACATGCCGTCGCGGCTTATTCCCAACAATTGCGGCTCGAAGTCGGTCCCGAAGGGCTGCATGTTCTCCTCGTTTGTCCCGGGCCGATCAAGAGGGAAAACGCCCGGCTCTACCCATTGGACGGAACGGAAGGCATTCCCGAATCGGCGCTCGCACCGGGCGCCGGAGTCAAGGTGGGCAAGATAGACCCGGGCTGGTTGGCAAAACAGATTCTCAAATCCTGCGAAAAACGCCGTCCCGAACTGGTCGTTCCCTGGAAGGCGCGACTTCTCTTCGCCGTCGCCCAACTCAGCCCGACGCTCGGCGACTGGCTCGTTCGCAAAAACACGTAGTCCGTTGAAACGTCGGGAAGCGGGCCTGCTTGTCGGCAACCCCTCCCACGGCCACGACGGCTCGCGATTTTGCTCTTGCAAAACATTCTCCTATCGGCTACGATTCGCCGTCCCGACAGCTTAGACCACCGAAGGCTGTTGACATTTCCCGAAGCCGAGTGCGAGCCGCACGGGCACGTTGTGTCTTGCTCTGCTCCCGATGCTCCGCATGGTCGCCCATGAATCAACGTTGATATCCGGCGACCGCGAAGCCGGTAGCCGTCCGGCCGTCCGCCACGGATACGGCTTCGGTGGAAAAACCGTTCTCCGGAGGAACGGTCGTGCAGGCGGTCTCCCGTTTTTCTTCAAGTTCAAGGAATCGAGACGAATATGCTGAAGATCATGGATATCAGTTCGAGCGGCCTGATCGCTCAACGTATTCGAATGCAGGCGGTTGCGAGCAATCTGGCAAACATCACCTCTACCCGGAACGAGTTCGGCGAATTGAAGCCGTACGAACCTCGCTACGTCATCTTCGAAGCCGACAACCGGATCGGTCCGAACGGTTCCGCCGGCGTCATTGTCCCGGAAGTCGGCCAGGATATCGACCTGCCGCCGATCCGCAAATACGTTCCGACGCACCCCGACGCCGACGAACAAGGGTTTATCAACCTGCCGCGGATCAACCTGACCACGGAATTCACCGACGCGATCGAATCGGGGCGCACCTACGACGCCAACCTCGGGGCCATCGAAGTGACGAAATCGATGGCCAACCAAACCCTGAGAATCATTACGTGAGAATCATATTATACCGAAGCCGGTTGAG
>DOMV01000206.1:0-9136 GCA_003509805.1 Planctomycetaceae bacterium | reverse complement strand
GGAAATTTCAACTGCCTCCAGTATACACCCGATCGTATTTTTCGATGCTTAACGCGACCACACCGGGCCTGACCTCGCCCAACCTGTACAACGCCTTGACGAACGTTCCCGGATTGCAGGAGCGGCCCGACATTTCGCTGCTGCATATCGACGGACCGTTGCCGCCCGAACAGGTCAAGCGGATCCCGTTCAAAGACCTGCTGCTCGGCTCCCTGCACGAAGTCAACATGATGCAGCAAAACGCCGATTACGCCGTCGAAAAACTGATGACCGGCGGTGAAATCGGGACCGCCGAGGTGCTCACCGCCTTGCAGAAAGCGGATATCGCCTTCAAATTGATGATGCAAATCCGGAACAAACTCGTCGGAGCGTGGCAGGAAATACAGAACCTGCGGGTCTGAAAAACGCGGCAGAAAATCATAACGAACGTTCGAACGTATACCGTAAACGGCCGGAAATGCGGCGTGTTTTTCCCCGCGAACAATCGCTTGCCGCTCGAACAAAACACGTAATTTTTATTTCAAAACAGGTTGGGACGAGCGAGTGCGGCAAGCAGGCTNNTTCATCGCGTTTCCAGTATAATCTTCCCGTAAAACATCATGGAATTTTTCAATACGGTTCACGCGCAACTGCGGGACCTGGTGAACGGGATGACGCCGGGAAGCCGGATCATCGCCGCCCTGCTCCTGGCGGTCCTTGTCGTCTCGCTCGCCTTTCTCGTCGTCGGATCGAGGAGCGAACCGGCCGAGAATCAATTTGCGTACGTTTTCGGGGCGCACGAGTTCACGAACTCGGAACAACGGGCCGCCGAAGCCGCCTTCGAAAAGGCGGGTCTCGGCGATTATTCGATCGTCGGCAGCAAGATCAAGGTTCCCGCCAAGAGGAAGTCGGAATATGCCGCGGCCCTGGTCAACGGCGGCGTGATCCGCGATTCCGGCGATTTTCTCAACACGGCGGCCGAGAACATCGGGCCCTTCGATCCGGCCCACACGATCGGGATCAAAATGCTCCAGGCGACGGGCAAGGAAATCGCGGAAACGATCAAGCGCTTCGACGGCGTTCAAAACGCGACCGTGACCCCGTTCGAACGCTGGGACCGGCCTGCCGGGCGTTGGGACAAGGTCAAGATCCGGACCGCGGGCGTCGTCGTCTGGCCGCTCAACAACAAGCCGCTCCCGAATGAAACCGTTTCGATGATTACGATGTACGTCAAACAAGGACTCGGGATTACCGACATCAAGGACATCTCGATCAGCGACGGCCGCACCGGGCAAGCCTACGAACCGACGGATGAATTTGTCGTCGGCAGCGCCGAGAAATCGATGCTCGGCGCCCAGAAGAAACAGCAGGAGTTCTGGGAAAACACGATCTACAAGGCCCTGGCTTACATCGACGGCGTGAACGTGACCGCCTCGGTCGAGGTCGAACCGCTCCTCGACAGCCGCGGTTTGCGGGTCCGGCATATCAAACCGGCCTCGGCGGTCCATACCCGGGAAGCGGAAACCAGTTTCAACAAAAACGTGATCAACCGCCACGGCCGCCCCGGCATGGTCGCGCAGGCCAACCAACCGCTCAACCTGAACATGGGACCCGGCATGGGCAGCGAGGAGACGCAAAAGGAAACGACTTCGCAATCCGAAGCGACCATGGCCTTGCAAGGGGATGAACGCAACATCATCGACGCCCCGTTCGCGCCGCGCCGGGTCAACGCGACCGTCAGAATCCCCCGGAGTTACATCCGTGCAATCTGGGCCCGGGAAAACGCCAGGCCGGGCGAAACCGTCGAAGGTCCGAACGAGGAACAGATGCGGCAGGCCGAAACACGGCTCATCAACGACGTCAAACTGGAAGTTGCCAACCTGATCAAGGATTACCGCGATCCGACCGTACCCGATATCACCGAGTCGGTCGTCGTCCTGCCGTTCACGGACGATCCGCCGGCGCCGGTCGAGCCGCCCACGTTCATGGAAAGCACTTCCGCATGGCTGGCCGACAATTGGTCGACGCTCGCCCTGATCGGCATCGTCTCGGCCGGCCTGTTCATTCTCTGGTCGATCACCCGGCCCGCGAAGCCGGACCCGATCGTCATTTACGAGGCCCCGGAAATCCCGGCCGAGGAGCTCGAACGCCGTTACGCGCCGAGCACCGAGGAGGAGGAAGAGGAAATCGAACGCCTGAGGACGCTTACGTCGTTCGACAAATCGATGCGTTCGCTCCAGGAGGAAGTCGCCGAACTGGTCGAGGAAAATCCCGACGCCGCCGCCGCGATCCTGCGTCAATGGATCGGAAACGTCGTCGCCGTCGAACACTGAAGTCGAACGTTGACGTCGAACGCCGAAGTCGCCTATTGCAACAGACCGATCATTCGTCCCCGTGTCCATTCGTCTCCATGGCCTCGAAACCGAAGAAAAAAAAGGAAAACCCCGACGCGATTACCGAGGAGAAGGCGTTTCGTATCTGCAATACGGAGGGCCTTCCCCCGGAACACATCGCCTGGCTGCTCGACTCGCTCGGCAAAGGCGGTTCGGGAGCGGTCGTCACGCGCCAATTCTCGGGCGATCTTTTTCGTGGCAAAAAACAAAAGATGGCGTTCGAAGCGGCGATCGAGCTCGAACTCCAACGGGCCGGGGAGCGGCGTGAACGCGAAATGACGATCAAACTCAACCGGGGCATCAAGCTCAGCCCGGAAGAGTTGAACCAGGAAGCGTTTTCGACGGAAAAAAACATTTATCCCAAACGGGTTTCCCCGCTCGATATCGGGCGTTCGCTCGACGCGGCAAGGGCGCACCTGGCCGACGGGGGCGAAAAAAACATGCCGAAAGAACAACGCTTCCGGGCGGAATTGCTGATTCACGTCATCGAGCAGATCAAGAGGCTTGAAGCGCTGCGTGTCGCCCGGCGTATCGCCCGGCGCCAGAAAAACGTCGTCCAAGGCAAAACCACGGAACAGGTTCGCACGGAAAAAGAAAACGAACAAAGCGCCGCATTGCTTGCCGCCCGGCAGTTGGAAGAGGAACGCCGGAAAACGGAGCGGTCCATCGGCGGGTTCGGCAAAGGACTGCACACCTTGATCGACGAAGCCGCCGAAGTGGTTCAAACCGATTACGACGCCTCCGCGAAAGTCCTCAACCAATGGATCGGCAATGCCACCCCCAACGCGGAGGACTAAAATCGTGTACTGCAAACGGAGTCAAAACGGTCGTTTTCCCATAACTGCCGGGACGGAGGCGTGGATGAATTGACAATTGATAAGGGACAATAGACAACGGGGGACGCAAGCGGATTCCTGATCGCAACGTTTGAATTGTGCCTCTTCGTTATCAATTGTCAATTGTCCATTGGCAATTCACCTACTCCTTTCCGGCTTTTATTCCAGATGATTTCAGGCTGTTTACGGTATCAAACAACTTACAGACAAGTACGGCCATGTCCGACGGAATCAAAAAAGTGGCGACGTTTCTCAGCGGTCTCGATTGTAAAACGGTCGATATGCTGATTCAACGGCTCGACCCGGCGACGGCGGCGGCGGTACGTCGGGAATTGCTTGTCATGCAGGAAGTTCCGGCGGCGGAACAAACGCGGACGACGAATGAATTCGTGCGGGACCGGCAGGGCCGGCCTCATTCGGAGTCTGACCGCTTCAAACGATCGGCGAACGGAATCGATACCTTCGAGCATTCTTCGCCGGTATACGGTCCGCCCGGAACGGCGAATCGGTTGAAAACATCGTACCCCGAATCGAAACGGCCCTTTCGTGCGGCTGCCCCCGAGTATCCTTCCGTCAAATCGCCCCCTGCGGAAAGGCTCCGTTCGCAGTCGGACCGGGACGAACCGTTCGCGTTTCTCCATGAGGCGCCCTCGCGTTCCCTTGCGAAAATGCTGTTGATGGAACGTCCGCAAACGATCGCAATCGTGCTTGCCCATCTTGCCCCGGAACTCGCGGCATCCCTGCTTGCCGGTTTTCCCGCGCCGCTCCAGATCGAAGTAATGAAGCGGCTCAACGTACTTGATGAAATCGACCGTGAAGTCCTTGCCGACGTCGAACAATCGTTACGGGAACGCCTCGAATCGTTGTATGAAGAAAAATCGCGACGGCGTCTCGGTCCCGAAGCGGTCGCCCGGATACTGAAGGCAAGCGATCCGAAAACACGGACGGCCTTGATCGCGAATCTCCGGAAAAACGCGGAGTCCGTCCCTTCCACGGCATTTTCCGATTCGTTCCTGTCTCCTGCCGACCACGCCTCATCCGACAACGCCTCATCCGACAACGCCTTTTCCGACAACGCCTTTTCCGACCACACCGTTTCCGCTCGGCGGATCGATTTCGACGATTTGAACGGGCTGGGTGATGAAGAGCTTGCCTTCCTTTTCGCCTCGCTCGACCGGCGGATCGGGATGATCGCCCTGGTCGGAGCCGATCCCGCATTCATCAACCGCATCGTCGGGAGGTACACGCCGGCCCAACAGCGAAAACTCCGCCAGCAACTTGCCGCGATTTCACCGATTCGTCCCGAAGATATTCGCGAAGCAAAGGAAATCGTGCTTCGCGAGGCTGAACGTTTGTCGGGCGTCCCCTCCTGAAACCATCCTGTTCGCCCATTTCACCGCGTTCCCAGAATATGCCCGGCAACGATCAACCGACAACCTACCGACCGGTCCCGTTCAACTTCATCGATCTCGAAGAAAAGGCGACCGAATACCTCGCGAAAGTGAGGCAGGAAGCGCAGCGCATCACGCGGGAAGTGAAAACGGAGGTGGAGCGGTTGCGCACGCAGGCACAAAAAGAGATCACCGAAGTGCGGACGGAATCGGCCCGGGTGCGCACGGCGACGGAGGATTTGAACCGCCGTTTGGAAACGGAAGTCACGAACCTCGAAGCGCGCGCGAAGCAGACGGAGACCGACGCCCGGGAACGCGGCTTTGCCGAAGGAAAAAAAGCCGGTTACGAGGAAGGTCAAAAGGCCGGTTATGCGGACGGGGAACTCCAGGCGAATCTCGATCACGATGAACGGGTCAAGCGGGAAGCCGCGTTGATGCTTGAAAAACGGTTGGAAACGCTCCTGCCGGCCCTGGAGGAGGCGGCGGCGGATATCCGGTCCGCGCAGCACTCGTTCCTGGCCCATTGGGAACGGGCGGCGATCCAGGTCGCGGCGGCCATGGCCCAGCGGGTTATCATGCAGCATTTGCCGGAAATGCCCGAGGTTCCCTTCGCACTGATCCGTGAAGCGCTCGAATTGGGCGTCGGCAGTTCCCTGCTCAGGATACGCATGAATCCCGGGGACCACGCCGCGCTTTTACCCCGGATCGAAATGATCGTCGACCGGCTGGCCGGCGCGGCAACGACGGAAATCGTACCCGACGACCGGGTCACCCCCGGCGGCTGCATCCTCGAAACGTCGCTGGGAACGATCGACCAGCGCATCGAATCCCGGCTCGACCGGATCCGGATGGAATTGGTATGAACGACCGGAGCAGCACACATGCTTGATATCGAAACGCAAATCAATTCAATCATGGCGGCCGACATTACGGGATCCGTCATCCAGACGCACGGTACGACGATCAACGCCGTCGGTTTCCCCGCCCCGGTCGGTTCCATCGCCCTGATCGACCGGCCCGGTTCGACCGCCCTCCGCGCCGAAGTGATCGGCTTCAAGGAAAACCTGACCATTTTGTACCCCTACGGCGACATTTCCGGCGTTCGGCGGGGCAACCGGGTTCGCATCCAGCGGACGATTCCCTGGCTCCGGGTCGGCGACAACCTGCTCGGCCGCGTGATCGACGCCGAAGGAAACGCGATCGACGGATTGCCGCAACCCTTGCTCGAAGACCGGATCGTCTGCCAGCACGACGCCCCGGACCCGTGCAGCCGGCCGCGGATCGACAGCATCCTTTCGACCGGCGTCCGGGCCATCGACGGCATGTTCACCTGCGGCAAAGGTCAACGGCTCGGCATCTTCGCGGGCAGCGGCGTCGGCAAGAGCGTGACGCTGGGGATGATGGCCCGCTATACGGACGCGGACGTGATCGTCATCGGCCTGATCGGCGAACGCGGCCGGGAAGTCAACGATTTCATCGAGCGCGATCTCGGCAAGGCAGGGCTTGCCAAAAGCGTGGTCGTCGTATCGACCTCGAACGATCCGGCGTTGTTGCGTGTCCGGGCGCCGATGACCACCCTGGCGATCGCCGAGTATTTTCGCGACCAGGGCAAGGACGTGCTCGTTTTGATGGATTCGCTGACCCGGTTCGCCATGGCCCAGCGTGAAATCGGGCTCTCGGCCGGGGAGCCGCCGACGACGCGGGGTTATCCGCCGTCGGTTTTCGCGATGCTCCCGAAACTGGTCGAACGGGCCGGTCGCGCCGAGCGGGGAAGCATTACCGCCTTTTTCACCGTACTCGTCGAAGGCGACGACATGAACGATCCGATCGGCGATACGGTCCGAGGATTGCTCGACGGCCACCTGTGGCTCTCGCGGAAACTCAGTACCCGGGGCCATTACCCGGCCATCGATCCGATCGAAAGCATCAGCCGGTTGATGCCGGATATTTGCGATCCGGTCCACCTGAAAGCCTCGCGGGCAATGCGGAAATCGCTCGCAATCTACCTGGACAACGAGGATTTGATCTCGATCGGGGCATACCGCGCCGGGAGTAATCCCGAGATCGACGAATCGATTAAAATGCGCCCGGAAATCGACGATTACCTGCGGCAAGCGGTCGAAGAAAAAGCGGAACTGCCGGAGACGGTCCGGCGAATCCGGACGTTAATGCTGGGGGAACAGGTCGAAACGCCGCCGGCAGCCGCCGTGGAAACACCGGTGCGGCGCGGGAACGACAAGAGTGGTCCCGATAAGGACGGCAACACGACAACGAACGCGACGGCAAACAACAGGATCACGAACGACAGGATCGCACGCGCGGCGGCGACATGAAACGGCGGGTAGTCCATGGCCAAGGCAAAACCATTCCGGCTCGAAACGCTTTTGTCGATCCGCAAGAATGTCCTGAACGAAAAGCAGGGCGAACTTGCGAAGGCGTATGAGGCCGAACGCATTTTGAACGATCAACGGGCGGATACCGAGCGGGAAATCGCCGGGGCGCTCGACACAGCCCGGCGGATGATGCGTTCGGGCGGCATCGACATCAATTTTCTCCTCGGCATGAGGCGTCATGAAGCCTACCTGCTCGCGATCGTCAAGGATATCGATGAAAAGCTGGTCGTCGTCCGCAAGGAAATCGACGTGCGGCGCCAGGCGGTGATCGAAGCGAACAAGGAATTCAAAATCCTCGAAAAGCTGAAGGAAAAACAACACCGGCGCCGAATGCGGGATTTGAACGTGCTCGATGTCAAACAGATGGACGAGATCGCCGAAATCAGGGCGGTCCGGCTGCGACACCGGGATTGACATTACACGGAATTGGCATTACACGGATTGACATTACACGGGAATAACGGTTTCCGGGCTGAAGACGGCCCCTGAAAACAACCCCTGTAACGACGGAGACATAACGATGTTGGATAAAATATTGCGGATCACCGGAACCGGCGCGCTCTATTTTTGTTCGAGCATGTTTTTCGCGATTCTCCTGTTGGGGGCGTATCTGACGTTCGCCTGGAGCATCGACAAGGACAAGCTGAACCGGATGGTGTCAGTCGCCCAGGGGGCCGATGCCGCAGCCGACCAGGAAGCGCTGCGCAGGGCCGTCGAGGACCGGATCGCGCAGATGACCTACGATGAGGTCCTCGCCAAACGTGCCGAACGATCGCGGCAAGAGGAATTCGACTCGGAAAAAATCGGTCTGGGGGCCGACCGGGTCGTCGCCGACGGCTTGAAAATAGAAGCGCAGATCGATCAATTGAACGCGCACGCGGCGAATTTCGAAAAACGGCTCCAGGATGTCCGGAAACAGGCGCAGGACGAAGGGATTCTCCAGGAAACCGGGATGATCGAAAAGATGCCGCCGGAACAGGCGAAGAAAGTGCTGCTCGACATCATTAAACAAGGGGGAATCGAGCGTGTGATCGTACTGTTCAAGGGAATGGAGGAGAATACCCGCAAAAAAATCCTCGCCCAATTCGAAGCGGACGAGGAACGCGCCGATCTTGTCCGGGTTCTCCAGATGATCGGCGACGGGGAACCGGTCAACAAGGTCGTCGAGGAAGCGAACGCCAACCTGACAAACTGAAAAATGTCGCTGAAATACTGCTGAAAACCATTACCGACAACCATTCCAGACAACACCATTGGGGACGAACGTGCCTGTTACACGAACGGATCAGCGAACGAACGGACTCTATTCGGGTTCGACCAATCCGGAGACGTCGAAAAGAGAACCGGCCCTTTTCGCGGAGCGGTTGGAGAGGATGATGTCCGAAGGGTTGTCGCGGCTTGCCGAAAACGATAAAGGTTCCCGAAAGGAACGGCAGCGGGAATACGATGACAAAGCGGATCGATCGGCCGAACTCCGCAAACGGGACGGGAATGCGGAATATGACGTGAAACGGTTCGACGCGGCGCTCGATCGGGAACGGAACGATCGAAAACACCTCGATTATGCGCGGCACCGGGACGATCGCGCGGAAAACAACCTGGAAGCGCGACGATCCCATGCCTCCATGATCCGTGAAACCGGGAATACGTCGATCACCCCGGTTGTGCCGGAAGAACTCCATGCTGAAAGGAATGTCGCCCCGACGGCGTCGCCCTCTTCCTTCGTCGTCATGCCGGGTAACAACACGACGGTTCCCGGGAAAAAAACCTTTCCGGACGGAACGATTTCCACGCCGGTTTCCCAGGTCGACGCATTGACGGGCTTCCCGGCAAACGGCAGTCCCGGTATTGGGGCCGGCATTGCTGCCTACGGACCGGAAATCAACCCGTCGCCCGCGATGCAAGACGCGAGCCTGACGCAAGGCGACTTGGCGGCGGGAATGCCGGTAAGGAATGTGTCGCAGGGGACCGTCAACCCGGGAACGCTCCTGTTGTCGGCATCTTCGGCGGCGATGACGGTTTTCAGCACGCGGGGCAAAGTCTTTGAAGAAGAAAAGGCCGATGAAATCTCCGATAGGAACGAGAACGGCGAATTCATCCCGGCCGGGGAATCGGACGGAGACTCGCGAAACGAAAGAAAGACA
>DOMV01000442.1 GCA_003509805.1 Planctomycetaceae bacterium | reverse complement strand
AATCTTTCCTACGTCTATCCAGATGGAAACAAGGCGGTTGATGGGATCGATCTGCGTATCGAAAAAGGAAGTAAAACTTTTTTTCATGGCGCCAACGGGGCGGGCAAAACGACCTTTTTTCAATGTTTGAACGGCTTGCTGAACGTCAAACAAGGGACGGTTCGAATCCACGGCGAAATCGTCAAAAAGGAAAGCGAACGCATGAAACGAATCGGCATCGTTTTTCAAAACGCTTCGGACCAGATTGTTTCCGGCAGCGTGTTCGAGGAAGTGGCGTTCGGTCCGCTCCATCGAGGATTTTCCGTAGAGGTTGCTACGCAACGTGTCGAACATGCCCTGAAAATCATGGGAATCGGACATTTACGTGACAGGGCGCCCCATTATTTAAGTTACGGTGAAAAGAAACGGGTGACGATCGCTTCCGTGTTATCGATGGACCAGGGGATCGTCATTCTGGACGAACCGACATCGGGACTCGACGCCCGACAAAAGGAAGAACTTGTCGGTATTCTGGATCGCTTGACCGAAGAAGGCAGAACGCTCCTGATCTCGACGCACGACGCCGATTTTTCTTTTCGTTGTGCCGATCGCATTGTTGTACTGGATCAAGGCCGTCTGGTTTGTGAAGGAACCGCCGAAGAAGTTTTCACCCGTTCCGATGTGCTTGAAAAAACGGGGCTTGTCAAACCGACGCTCATGGAAGTCCACGAAAAACTCCTTGAACACGGCCATGTCGCCCCCGGTCGCATTCCGAGGGATATGAAAGAACTTTCTCTGTTGCTGCAAGGAGGCGGCGTATGATTCGCGGAAAATTTTACGGGATCGGTGTCGGGCCGGGCGATCCCGAATTGTTGACCTTCAAAGCCGTTCGGACCATCCGAAGTTGCGACGTGATCGCCGTGCCGGAACCGGACGATTCCGAACGGACGGCACTGCATATCGTCGGAGAATACTTGCACGGGAAAGAACTTTTGAAATGTCGCTTTTCCATGAGCCGGGACGAAAAAAAACGAATAGCGCAACGTCGCCATGTCGGTGAGCAAATCTGTTCGGTTTTGGAAACGGGAAAGTCGGTCGGATTCGTCACCTTGGGCGATCCGTCGATTTATTCGACATACACTTATATTCGTGACATTGTTCGCGATCATGGTTTCGAGGTGGAAACTGTCCCCGGTATCGCTTCGTTTTCCGCCGCCGCCGCCGTGTTGAACGTTTCCCTTTGCGAGGGAAAAGAGTCGCTCCATCTTCTTCCGGCCGGTTGCGAAGAAGATATCGAGCGATGGATCGGTCTTTCGGGAACCAAGGTCGTTATGAAATCGGGAAAGAATCTCGACCGGGTATTGAAGACATTACAGGAATACGGTTTGTCGAAACAAACGCGAATTGTTTCCCGTTGTACGATGGAAGGAGAGCGAATCTTTCATTCCATCGACGAGTTCGATAAAGTGGAACAACATTCCATGCCGGGTTATTTTTCGGTGTTGATCGTCAAGGAGAAAAGGCAATGATCCATTTTGTCGGTGCCGGTCCCGGTGACAAGGAACTGTTGACGCTCAAGGGCGCCCGGCTATTGTCGCAGGCCGATTGTATCATTCACGCCGGTTCGCTGGTCAATCCGGAATTACTCGACTTTGCGAAAGAAGGTTGCCGGGTTTACGACAGCGCTTCCATGACTCTGGAAGAAGTCGTCGCAGTCATGCGTGAATGCGCGGTGCGGAATCAAACCGTCGTGCGACTTCACACTGGCGATCCGGGCCTTTACGGGGCGATTCGTGAACAAATCGACTTGTTGATTCAGTACGATATTTCTTATGAAGTCGTGCCGGGCGTCAGTTCGTTTTCAGCCGCCGCCGCGACACTGGGAGTGGAATACACCTTGCCGGGAGTCAGCCAGACACTCATCCTTACCCGCATGGCAGGCCGAACACCCGTGCCACCGAAAGAAAATATCGTTGAACTGGCCAAAATCCAGGCTTCCATGGCGGTTTTTCTCAGTGCCGACAAGTTGACGGAACTTTCCGCCCGGTTGATCGAAGGGGGATACGCCGACGATACGCCGGCCGCGATCATTTTCAAAGCGAGTTGGCCCGATGAAATCGTTGCGAAAACAACTCTGGCGAATCTTGCAGCGGAGGGCAAACGAATCGGTGTCACGAAAACGGCCCTGATTCTCATCGGGAGATTTCTCGGCGATTCCTATGATCGATCCATGCTTTACCATCCGGATTTTACGCACGGATACCGAACCGGAGGAGAGCGACATGCGTGAAATGCACCTCCTTTATTTCACGAATACCGGCGAAAAAACGGCTTTACGGATTGCGACTCTATTGTCCGTTGTTTCGGATTGGAATGTGCGTACTCAACGGGGTACACCCCTCAACGAACTGGTTCCATCATTATTCAAACGCGGGAGTATTCTCGTGTTTATCGGGGCAATCGGAATTGCCGTCCGGGCCGTCGCGCCGCTGCTGCAATCGAAAACATCCGACCCCCCCGTGATCGTCGTCGATGAGCAGGGACATTATGTGATTCCGATTCTTTCCGGTCACGTCGGTGGAGCCAACCGAATTGCCGAACGAATCGCTTCACTCATCGGGGCTGTCACGGTCATTACAACAGCTACCGACATTCACGGAGTTTTTGCCGTGGACACCTTCGCCATCGAGAACGGCTATGCGATCGTCAATCCTGAAATGATCAAATTTGTTTCGGCCGGACTTTTGGAGGACATGCCCGTCGGATTGTCGGTCGAATACGAAATCGAAGGCGATTTGCCAAAAAATATCGTCCTGCAAGAACATGGCGACGTCGGCATTTACATCGGAACATCGGATAAAAAACCGTTCGACAAGACGCTCCACCTTTTACCGAAATGCTTCCATGTCGGCATCGGTGCAAAACGTAATATCGCTTTTGACGCGCTGCGTGCATTTTTTGTTGAAACACTGCAAGACCATGTCATTCCAATCGAGTCGATCGGCAGCATTTCGTCGATTGCCATCAAACAGGACGAGGAAGCGATCAACATGCTGGCATCACGCCATCGCATTCCTTTTCGAACTTATACAGTGGAAGAGCTGCAACAACATGAACGGCAATTTGATTCGTCGGAATTCGTTCGCTCAAAAACCGGCGTCGGAAACGTTTGCGAAACGTCCGCATGGATTTCCTCGAAGAAAGGAAAGATCGTGCTTGGCAAAACGATTCGTTCCGGCATGACCATGGCGATTGCAAAAGAAGATTGGAGAATACGTTTTTCCGCAAAGGAGGTGGACGAATGATCGTTTATGCGGTGGGAATCGGACCGGGTGATCCGGAACACATGACTCCGCAGGCGAAACACATGATCGCTGACAGCGATGTCGTCGTCGGTTACACGATGTACCTGAACCTGATTCCTGATCTGTTGCGCGGCAAAACAATCGTCGGCACCGGCATGAAAGGCGAGTTGGCTCGTTGCGAAGCCGCCCTTGCCGAAGCCCGGAGCGGTAAAAAAGTCGCCGTGATTTCCAGCGGTGACGCCGGGATTTACGGCATGGCGTCGTTGTTGTTCGAACTGGCCGAAAACGACCCGCAAATCATCGTTGAAGTCGTGCCGGGAATCACCGCCGCAACCGCTGCCGCTTCCTTGATGGGAGCTCCCTTATCGAACGATTTCGTGGTGATCAGCCTGAGCGATCAGTTGACTCCGTGGGCGACCATCGAAAAACGGCTCGAAGCGGCAGGACTCGGTGATTTTGTCCTCTGCCTTTACAACCCGAGAAGCAAGGCGAGAAAAGATTATTTGAATCGGGCTTGTCATATATTGTTGAAACATAAACCGCTTCAAACTTGGTGCGGGTACGTTCGCAATGCTTTGAGGGGCAATCGCGCGTACGGCATCTGTATGCTTCGGGATTTGCCGGATGTGGAAATCGACATGTTGACGACCGTCATCATCGGCAATGCCGATACCCGACGCATTGGCAATCATTTGGTGACTTCGCGCGGTTATCTGATCGCAACACAAGAAGTGGAGGAAGCCCGATGAAAGTCCTCGTGTTCGGCGGGACGACGGAAGGCGGACGTTTGGCGGAAACGCTTGCGGCAAACGGCGCATCAGTAACGCTTTTTGTCGCTACGGAATATGCCAAAAGCCTCGCTACGAAAAAACACGGTTGCACGGTGATCGCCCGACGTCTCGATGAAACGGCAATGGTTCGGTATTTTCGAGAGAATCCTTGCGATGCCGTTGTTGATGCAACCCATCCCTACGCGGATCAGGCGACGCGAAACATCCGGCGCGCCTGTCAAACGACGAAAATCACGTATTTGCGATTGTTGAGATCGCCGGGCAAACCAAACGCCGATGTTTCGTATATTGCGAACGCTTCGGCAGCGGTCGAATTAATGCGACAGGAACGGGGGAACGTTTTTTTGGCGATAGGCAGCAAGGAGTTGGAATGTTTTACCACACTCGATGATTTTGCTTCAAGATGTTTCGTGAGAATTCTTCCGATGGTCGAATCGCTGCAAAACGCGATCGGGCTCGGTTTTCGGAATTCGCATATCATCTGCATGCAGGGGCCGTTCGACGAGCAGATGAACAAGGCGATGCTCGAAGCGACGAAGGCGACGTTTCTCGTAACGAAGGACTCGGGGGACATCGGTGGTTTCGAGGCAAAAATCACCGCCGCCTCACAATGCGATTGCCGGGTCCTCGTCGTTAAACGCCCCGAAGAGGAAACCGGTTTTTCTTTCGGGGAACTGTGTGATCAATTGGGGATCGAATACAGGAGCGACCAATGTAAACGTGATAACACGTTTTTTCCTTTGTTCATCGACATGAAAGGGAAACGGATTTTGATCGTCGGAGGCGGGCAAGTCGCCGAGCGACGTGCCAGTATTCTGCGGTCGTTCGGAGCCGACATTACGATTGTTTCCCCGACCGTCACGCGACGATTGGACGAAATGAGCGCACGGCGCGAAATCGTCACCATGAACAGGGAATATGACCGGAAAGACATAGAACGCTTTCAAACTTATTTGACCATTGCGGCCACCGACAATCGGGAAACGAATGCCATCGTCGCCCAGGATGCCAAAAAATCCAACGTCCCGGTCATTGTCGCCGACTGCCGGGAAGAATGCGACTGTTATTTCCCCGCCATCGCCGAGAACGAATCCTTTATTGCCGGTCTCGTTTCGAAAAACCGCGATCATCGCGGCGTGAGCGTCGTTGCCGAAAAAATTCGACGACTCCTGAAAGACAATCAACAACGATAATACCAGACGACCCCATGAAAGTTACGTTGATCGGTGCCGGTCCGGGCGATCCCGAACTAATGACCGTCAAAGGAATCAAACGGCTACAGGAAGCCGACGTCGTTCTCTACGACCGGCTTGTCGGCGACGGCGTTCTCTCCATGATTCCATCGACGGCGGAGAAGATTGGCGTCGGCAAACATGCCGACAACCACCCGGTACCGCAAGAGGAAATCGGGCGTCTTCTCGTCGCAAAAGCAAAACAGGGACTCCACGTCGTTCGGCTCAAAGGGGGCGACCCTTTCGTCTTCGGGCGTGGCGGCGAAGAACTGGAATTGCTGGTTGAAAACGGCATTCCGTTCGAAGTCGTACCGGGCATTTCCTCGGCCGTAGCCTCCGGCATTTACTCGGGCATTCCCCTGACGCATCGCGATTATTCGTCGTCGCTCCACATCCTCACCGGTCACGCCAAGCGAAACGGGGAACTCGACATCGACTTCGCTTCACTTGCCCGAATCAAGGGAACCATCGTCGTTTTGATGAGTGTCGCTTCGTTGAAGAAAATATGCGACGGATTTCTCGATGCCGGAATGGATCGAAACATCCCGGCCGTGATTGTCGAAAATATAACGCTGGAAAACCAACGGAAATTTCTGGGAACGCTTGGTACGTTACATGAATTATCGCAAAACAATCGGGTGACTTCTCCGGCAGTCGTCCTGATCGGCCACGTTTGTACGCTTTCGCACAAACTGGATTGGGTTTCACGCTTGAATCTTCACCCGCAGGCGGAAAGGAACATAAAATGAAAGGCGTATTGGTCGTCGCACACGGAAGTCGTATTAAAGAAACGGAAAACACGCTCGTTTCCATTTTAGGCATGGTCCGGGAAAAGATGCCCGGAATTTGCATCGAACACGCATTCATGGAATTTAGCGATCGGAAGCTGGAAAAAGCGGTTCGGGCATTGATCGATAAAAACGTCTCGGAAATAAAAGTCGTTCCTTATTTCCTCTTCATGGGAGTTCATTTGCGGGAAGATATTCCCAACATGATTAAGGAATGCACCGCCGGTTATCCGAACATCCGGGTTGTCATGGGAGAACCGCTCGGCGTTGATCCGCGATTGGCCGATATTCTCGTCGATAGAATCAGCGGGTAACGCAATGCAAGAAAAACTCTACATCGTCGGTGCCGGTCCCGGTAACGGGAAACTTTGGACACGTCAAGCGACGGAGCTCGTTCAGTCCGCCGAACGAGTTTTGGGGACGATGCGAATCGCCGAACAACATCCTGGCTGTATCGGCCTCGATTTGCCCGGCCTGCTCAAGGAATTGGAACGCCCGATCACCGGAACGACGGCGGTTTTGGTCGGCGGCGACTGCTGTTTTTTCAGCCTCGCGAGCCGGATCGCACAGGAATTTTCACATTTGTACGAAATCGAGCGAATCAACGGAATCGGCAGCATTCCGTATTTAAGTGCGCAAATCGGAGTTTCCTACGAAGATGCCCGCCTCATCAGTTTTCACGGTCGAAACAACCGGATCGTTCCATGCGTCGCTTACAATAAAAAGATTTTCGCTCTGACCGGGGGGACTTTCAAGGTACACGACCTCTGCCGCGAACTTGCGGCAAGCGGCCTGGCGGGTGTCAAAGTCGTCGTCGGTGCACGACTTTCCTATCCCGATGAAAAGATCATGTATGGAACGCCGGCAATGTTGAAAAACGCCGTTTTCGACGAGCTTTCCGTGATGTATGTCGAAAACGAACAAGCCATCGATCCGCGCAGTCCGCTACGTGACAGCGAGTTTATCCGTTCGGAAAATGACACATTCCAGGTACCGATGACCAAGGAAGACGTCCGGTGGCTGACACTGCAAAAACTGGCGATTTCACCGAAAGACATCCTGTACGATATCGGTGCCGGGACCGGTTCCGTCGCGGTGGAAATGGCCCGTCGCGCCTTCGAGGGGATCGTCTACGCCGTCGAACAACATTCGGGCGCGTGCGAGTTGATCGCGAAGAATCGCGTCAAACACGGCGCCTATAACGTCAATATCGTTCAAGCCAAAGCGCCGGAAGGTCTTGAGCGGTTGCCGCAGCCGGATGCCGTTTTCATCGGCGGCAGTTCCGGCGAAGCGGAATCTCTTCTCAACGTCTTACTCGAAAAAAATCCGAAGGTTCGCATTGTTGCCAATGCCGTCACTCTCCAGTCACTGCACCGAATACTCGAAGCGTTTCGAAAATTCGGCCCTGGCGAAGTCGAAACAACCTGTATCAATGTCGCGAAATCGAAGAAAGTCGGCGCTTATGATTTCATGACAGCACAAAATCCCGTATACATTTTATGTCGGACACCATTCCGCGAATCCTGATTGGCGGCACCGGCAGCGGCTGTGGCAAGACCATGGTGACCTGTGCCGTCCTCGCCGCCTTGAAACATTCGCACAAAAACGTCGTCTCGTTCAAAAGCGGTCCTGATTACATCGATCCCATGTTCCATCGACAGGCGACGGAGGTCGACTCGTTCAATCTCGATCCCTATCTCATGGGCGATGACGGAGTGATGGAATCGTTATATTGTCATTCGAACGGTCGGGACATCGCCGTGATCGAAGGCGCGATGGGACTTTATGACGGAATCGGCAAGGGGAGCCGATCCTCCGGAAATCATGTTGCGCAAATCACCGGCACTCCGACCGTCCTGGTCGTCGACCCCAAAGGGATGGCTCTTTCGGTTTGTGCGGAAATTCAAGGTTTTTTGGCATTGGAGAAGAACAATATCGTCGCGGTCATCCTCAACAGGACCAAACCGGCGATGTATCCCTATTACAAGGAGATGATCGAAAGGCGGACCGATGTCAAGGTTATCGGTTATCTGCCCGATATGCCGGAAGCGCATATTGAATCGCGGCATCTGGGACTTGTCATCGCGTATGAGATTCCGGATATTCGGCAAAAAATCACGATACTTGGTGAAAATGCGTTGAAATCGATCGAATTGGAAACGCTTTTTGCAATGGCCGCACGAGCGATACCACCAAGTTTCCCGACAGTAATCCATCGATCGGAACAACGTAATCCCGATGTCCGTATTTACGTCGCGCATGATGAAGCGTTTTGCTTCCATTATGAAGACAACCATCGAATTCTCCGGGAATCGGGGGCGGAGTTGCATTTCTTTTCACCGATTCACGATACCGGAATTCCGGACGATGCCGACGGCTTGATTTTTTGGGGCGGTTACCCGGAGCTCCATGCAACGGCGCTGACTGCCAATGAGCCTCTCAAACAAAGCATCCGCGAGAAGCATGACCGAGGCTTGCCGATCTATGCCGAGTGCGGCGGTTTTCTGTATATGCTGGAACGACTTGTCGATCAACGGGGAGAAAAACATACGATGCTCGGTATCGTCGACGGAGAGGCATTCATGACGGATCGCCTTCAACAATTCGGGTACGTCGGTCTGGAGTCTCGCAACGATAACATTCTCTGCAACAAAGGGGATAAAATTCGGGCTCATTCGTTTCATTATTCCTCCGCGACGAACGCAGGAAACGATTTCACGGCGCTCAAGGCAAGCGGATCGGGTTCTTTTTCATGCATTCATGCCACTGAAAAACTGTTTGCCGGGTATCCGCACCTTCATTTCGGCGGCAACCGGCGACTGGCCGAGAACTTCGTCGATGCCTGCTCCCACTTCAAGAATAGGGTTAAGCATGGACCTCATCACTGATCCCGGCGAGATCGAGAAACGCAGTTTCGAAATCATCACGCAATTATTGGGCGATAAACCTCTCGGTCCCAATGCGTCGATCATCAAGCGGGTAATTCACACTACCGCCGACTTGGATTTTCTGGAAAACCTCGTTTTCACGGAAAACGTTCTCGAACGCGCGATTTCCGTGCTGAATTACAGCGGTTTTCACGTTGTCACGGATACCCGGATGGCCGAGGCGGGAATCAACAAGCGAATTCTCGCACAATTCGGCGGTTCGGTTCATTGTTTCATCGACGCTCCCGAAGTTGTGCAAAAGGCGAAAGAAACGAACATGACCCGTTCCGCCGTCGCGGTGGAATATGCCCTGCGCAACATTTCCGGTCCGACAATTTTCATCGTCGGTAACGCGCCAACGGCCCTTTTGAAGCTCTGCGAAGTCATTGAGCAAGGAATTTGTCTGCCGGAACTGGTCGTCGCGGTTCCCGTCGGATTCGTCAATGTCATCGAAGCCAAGGAAAAAATCCTGGAGCTCGACGTTCCTTCCATCGTTGCCAGAGGAAGAAAAGGGGGAAGCAACGTTGCGGCGGCGATTGTCAACGCCATCATGTACGAAGCCAAGGCACGGAGAACCGGCTAAATGACTATGAAAAACAGTTTCAAATTCTTCAGGAACACGGGTTGCCGCTATTTTCCCTGTCACGAAAATATCGATCCCGAATCTTTCAATTGCCTGTTTTGTTATTGCCCGCTTTATCCGTTGGGCGATCGTTGCGGCGGCAATTTCGAATATGTCGGCGAATCGAAAGATATCAAGTGCTGTTCGCAATGCACCTTTCCTCACGAACCCACCCATTACGATCTTGTCGTGACAAAGTTAAAAGAAATTGTTCGCCGCGATTCCGAGTCATCATCATGAACACAAAACGCCGACCATCTTTTCGATCAATGAGTTACAGCTTTTGAAAGCAAGGGATTTCCAAAATTTGACGAAGGGGTTTAACGAAGGGGTTTGACGACAGTGAACGGCGGTTTGAAAGTGCAGCGCGCGGAAGAAAAAAAGTACGGCGCCGTTTTCAGTACAAGACGCCGGTGTGTCACCGTCATTTCACCAAGCGTTATTTCACCAGGAATTGTTCCAGAATCGGTATGATGCGATCGGCGGCTTCTTCGACGACGTAATGGCCCGCATCCGTAAAGCGGTGAACCTCGGCTTCCGGGTAGAATTGGAGAAAACGCTTGAGAAATTCGGGGGAAAAACACCAATCGAGCATTCCCCAGATCAGGCAAACAGGCCTGCGGCGGAACAAACGCAGGTTTTCTTCGATCGCGAGCAGCGTACCGTAGCTCGGGTGGTTTTCCGAAAGGGGGATATCCCGGACGAATTGGTAGACCGCCACCCGGTTTTGCCGGGAATCATAAGGGGCAAGCAGGCCGGCGCGAACTTCTTTCGGTAAACGATGCCCCGGGGCGAGGGCCATTCGCGTCGCGGCAAGCGCGAAGAGGTTGAGCCCCTGGACCCCAAACCGGCCGAGCACGGGCAAACGGCAGGCGGCGATTCGCAACGGACACAACGTGCTGAGAAAGGTACACGTATTCATTAAAACGATCCGCTTGAACCGTTCTTCGAGCCGGCAGGCGGCCCCCATTCCGATGGCTCCCCCCCAGTCGTGGCCGAGCAGCGTGATTTCGCGGAGGTCCAGCGCTTGAACCAAGGTCGCGAGATCGTCGATTCGCCGCGCGAGGGTGTATTCGTACGTTTCTTCCGAAGGCTTGTCCGAAAGCCCGCAACCGATGTGGTCGACGGCGACGACCCGGTATCGGTCGCGAAACGCCGAAACCAGAGCCCGCCAGTAAAACGACCATGTCGGATTCCCGTGGACCATGAGGAGGACTTCCCGTTGCGCCTCTCCTGTTTTTTTCCCTTTCCGTTCGTCCAGATAATGGTATCGCAACCCGTCGCCGAGTTCCAACCAACGGGACTCGAAAGGATAAAGCGGACGCCAGATTTCCTTGGGTTTTACCACGGGAATGAACGGAGAAGGGGATTTTGGCAATAGTGTGAAACGCGCCCCGTCGGGAAAACGTCACGATGCGGCTTTCATTTTCGAACGAAATCGAAGGCGCCCGTCATTATGAACATTTTGCCGCGACTTGTCAACCCGCGAGGAACGACCGCGCTCCGTCAATCAAGCAACCCGATTCTCACGATCTTGCCATAAACGCAGTCAAGGCGTTCCAGCTCGTCAATCGCATGCCTCATGTCTCCTTCCCTGGCATCGTGTGTCGTCAAAATCAACGACACGGGCGTTTTGACCTCCTGATGTTCCCCCGTCGCCCGATTTTCCCCGGCATGTTGGATCATTGAGGCGATCGAAATCCCATGCCTTCCGAACACGCCGGAAATCTCATGCAGCACGCCGGGTTTATCGACGGCGCGCATCCGGAGAAACGATTTGCCGCGGACTTCGCGCGGATCTTTCACCGCAATCCCGTTGCGGTTTTCCTCCCAAAGCTCCAGGGCCTTGAAGGTGATGGCCGTCCGCCCGAGCACCGTAGCGATCAGGTCGCCGAGAACAGCCGAGGCGGTCGGCATGCGACCGGCGCCGAGCCCCTGGAAAAAAACCGGGCCGACACAATCTCCGGTCACGCGAACGGCGTTGAACGCGTTGTCGACCCGGGCCAACGGGTTGGTTTCCCGGACAAGCGTCGGCGAAACGTGAAGTTCCAACCCCGTTGCCGTCGAGGCGGCGACGGCGAGCAATTTGATTTTATACCCTAATTCGCGGGCATACCGGAAATCGATGGCTTCGATCGCCTCAATCCCGGTTCGCGGAATCGTTTTCCAATCCACACGGACTCCAAAAGCGATCCGGGCAAGGATGGCAAGTTTTTGAACGGCATCGGTTCCGTCGACGTCCATCGTCGGATCGGCTTCGGCGAACCCGAGTCGTCGGGCCTCGTTGACGGCATCCTGGTAGTTTGTTCCGGCCTCGTCCATTTGGGAGAGGATGAAATTGCTTGTCCCGTTGACAATCGCGTGGATCGATTGGAACCGGTTTGCCTGGAGCGAGGTGGCAAGCGTGCCGAGGATGGGGATTCCGCCGCAAACCGCCGCTTCGAACGCGATCGTCACACCGTGTTTTTTTGCCGTATCGAACAGCTCCGCGCCGTGCTGGGCAAGCAGGGCCTTATTCGCCGTGATGACGTTTTTCCCGTTTTGCAGAGATCGCAGCACCATTGTTCGCGCCGGTTCAAGGCCGCCGATCAGTTCGATGACGATCGAAATGCTCGGGTCGTCGAGGATGCGCTCGAAATCGTCAGTCAACATTTCCGCCGGGAGCGTAATGTCCCGTTCGCGTGAGAGGTCTTTATCGCATACCTTGGCCAGTACGACGCGTGAACCGACCGCATCGGTAATCCGGTCCGCGTATTCCGATAAAATCCGGGCAACCCCTGTTCCGATCGTTCCCAAGCCGATGAGTGCGACATTGACGGTATTCACTACGAAAGCCTCCCAAAAGAAATATTCAACGCAAGACGGATGACACATTCCCGAAACGAAACCTATGCTGTAGGATAGTCGTTTTGCCCCACTCTCGTCAAGGGAGGTCCAAGGAGAGCCGATGGATTCCTCATTTATTTACATGTCCTGCCAGATCGGCGCGGAATCCGCCTTGAAAAGGGAAATCGCCCGGATTTCCGGTTTTCGCCCCGCGTTTTCGCGTCCCGGTTTTTTGACCTTCAAAACCGACCGGACCAATGAAATCGATCCACAGGAGTTGGCCGATTTTCACAATAATCTTGTTTTTGCGAGATCAATCGGCCTTTCTCTGGGAAAAATCGAGGCGCCGGATTTGGAGACCGTTGCTGAAAAAGTCTTTGCGGGGTATATCGACGGTCCTCTTTTTAAGGAAAAACGACATTTGCGATTTCATGTCTGGCAACGCGATGCGTATCAGCCCGGTGAACATGGGTTCGAGCCGGGAATGGGAGAATCCGCCCGCAAACTTCACGGTCGGCTTGTCGCGCACATTTTGGAGCGTGCAGCGTCCCATATCGATCAGCCCAATCGCTGGGCCTGCGGAATCGATTTGCCGGAACTGCCTGCTCAATTGTCGGATACGATTGTCGATTGCATCGGGATTGACCGAGACACCTGGTGGATCGGAACAAGGATGCCATGCCGTTTGGATGCAATGTCGCAGTGGCCTGGCGGCATTACCCCTCTCCTTTTACCATTCGACGCCGTTTCGCGGGCTTGGTTGAAATTTGAAGAAGGGTTACGTTGGTCCGCCTTCCCGATCGGTATCGGAACGCGTTGTCTGGATATCGGTTCCGCTCCGGGAGGATCGTCTCAGGCCCTTTTGGCACGCGGTGCGGAGGTCATCGGCCTTGATCCCGGCGAGATGGCTCCGGCTGTTTTGAATCACCCCAATTTTACTCATTTACGCGGTCGCACGGGAAAAGTAAAGGTGCGGGCTTTTCGAAAAGTACGATGGATTCTTGCCGATATGAATGTCGCCCCGCAATACACGCTACGGGCCCTTGAAGACCTGGTTCTGCATCCGGAAATGAAAATTCGCGGACTTCTTTTCACACTAAAGCTGTTCCATTGGAATCTGGCCGAAGCCCTCCCGGAATATCTCAAAACGATCCGGCATTGGGGATTTCATTCGATTCGCGCCAAACAGCTTGCATTCAATAAGCAAGAGGTGATGGTTGCGGCGGCAAAATGAATGTAAACGCTCTCGCCGGATTAGTTCCGTTCCTTTTTTCCTCGTTTTTCTCGTTTGCTTGTCGATCTTCCTGCTCCTCCTTTCTTTTTCCTCAAGAGGACCACTGTAATAACCGAATTAACTAGTACAATTTGCAATGTCGAAAAAACGGCGCACGCATTCCCGTTTTGCCTTTTTTGTGCATTGCTCCTACATTCCGATCATACTGGGGCTTTCAGGGAGAATTGTACTATTATGAACTCGACATTGGGCAAAAAGGATAGAAGACGCGGTTTGGCGTCTTTTCGTGGTAGTGCATTGGTTCTCTGTGCGCTTGTTCCCTGTGCGCTGTCCACGGGGATTTATGCGGAAGACAATTCCCAGGATTTTGAATCACTGCTGCGCGCCAGCGTTACCCCGACGAAGTCGGTTTCCAATTCCGTTCCTCCGACGACTCCAACCGGGTTTGTCCCCAAAAGCACGGAAGCGGAATCGGTACAGCCGCTTGCATTGGGTAAACCTCGGCCGAATTCGATGCGGACCGTTCCGCTTGCCGTGAAACCGGAGCAGAAGGCAAATTCCAGCGGTTGGGTTGCGGTCGTCCCGAATGAATCATCCCCCGGGAAAAAAGGTGCCGGACCGGGTGGAGAACCGATTGCCTTGAAAGCCGAGGCGTCGCCTCGCGCAGTCGCTCAACCGACGCCGGCCTCAACAACCACGGACAGTGACGCCGACGGTGCCGTTGAGAAAAGGAATACGCCCCAAAGTACGACATCGTCTTGGAGCCGACCGGAAGCGGTCTCCGCTTCTCCGGTTTCTCCCTTTGGCGGGCTGCGGGAAAACCCGGCCGGTAAAACGGCAACGACACGTACGTTTGAATTCTTACCGGTCGAACCGGAATCGTATGCCGTGGCTCCGACGCATGACCGGGGCCATGATCGGGGATTGCTCAAAACGGCGAATGAAAACATTTTGGCAGCCGAGGGCTCGGAATCATCGTTGAACGAGGAAGAAACGGATGACCCCCAAACGCCGGAAGCACCAGCTTCGGGAGAGGATGAAAACACGAGCGAGGAGGAAAAATCGAGCAAAGCCGGGTTGTTGAACGACGATGCGGAGACTTCCGTTGAAGCGGCTCCACGGGATGAACAGGAGAATGCGGCGGAAGAAAACGTAGCGGAAAAACCGCGGGAATCCGCCGAGAACACGAAGTTCGAAGACGGTGTCGACACCAAAGCGACCGTGCCGCCCGAGGAATCGGAGAGCGAGGCGAAGGAATCGGAAACCCCGGCACAACTGAAACCGGAGGTATTCGAAGTAATCGCTTCTCCGGAAAATACAAAAGAAGCAAAGGAAGCAGAGGATGCAGAGACCGGAGAAACCGCAAATTCCGGAGCGGAGGACGATTCGACCGTGGTCATGGATAAACCGGTCGTCGATGAACCCGTTATCGGCGGCGGGGGAACGGTCGATATGAAAAAAGTCGGTGATCCCCATGCCGCGACAAAGATCAAGTTGTTGCGCGATGAAATCATGAACGGGTTGAAGAGTCGCAATATGACCGGCCGCATGGGGATGTGGCAGAACTACGCGAAATCGACTTTGCGCAGTACCAACAGCGTGAACACGAACAGCGAAATCGACGCCCGTTGCCGGCTCGGCTGGTATGTGAAACTGTACAGCGACGTGCTCGGTTCCGTCGTCGAAATCGACGAATTCAGCCGTTCGCTACATCATGCCTTGATCGGCGACCATACCCGTTTCGCGCAAGCGCTGAAAATGATTCGCGAGAAACTCGATGTTTCGGCAAGAAACGACGACGGCGTTCAATTTGCCGGGATTTTGACGCCGCAATGCGCGGTCGATGCCGTCGTCAAGGCGACCACGGATGCCCAGGTCGGCATGAGTCGCGCGTTATCGACGCTGACGACCGCCGAGCAGAACGAGTTGGCGACCAACCTGTACCAGACTTTCAGCGGGAGCGGCTGTGTCAACGGCCATACGATCCCGAATCGCAGTTTCGGTCGCCGTCTTTGTTCGCTGATGGAAAAGATGGACAAAACCGGCGTCCACCAGGCGGGCGACGCGTTCGCTCCCTTGACGAGCAGGAAGTTGCTCGACCTCCTCGCGCAGCTCCCGGAAGACGCCTATGAACACGTCATGATATCCGGGCAGAAATTCCAGCGCGTCGTGGCGCCGACGGGCGACATCCTGATCGGAGGCCGGGAAAACAACACCTACGATCTCGATTCGGCGGATTTCAAGGATGTCGTTTGCGTGATCGATCTCGGCGGCAACGACACCTATCGTGAAGGGACCTGCAACATCAACCGGCCCGTGCTCGTCCTGATCGACGTCGGCCCGGGAAACGACGTTTACACGGCTTCGAAGCCCGGCGTCCAGGGCGGTTCGATTCTCGGAGCATCCTTGCTGATCAACGTCGAAGGCAATACGACCTACACGGCCGTCGACGTCGCGCAGGGTTCGACGATCGGCGGGATCGGCATGTTGATCGATTATGCCGGAAACGACGGTTACAAGGCGCTCCGTCGCGCCCAGGGCCACGCCTTGTGCGGCGTCGGCATACTCCTGGATCGGGGCG
>DOMV01000166.1 GCA_003509805.1 Planctomycetaceae bacterium | reverse complement strand
CGTTTCCGACAAATTCGCCGGACGATTTGCCCTGCCGGCCTTCGCCGGCGCGACCACCGATTTCGCTCGTGTTCGGCAGCCGGTTGCCCGTCGCCCCTTTGGCCGACATGTTGGAGATCGGGCCGTCCGCGACGTCCCAAGCGGCGCCGGCGTCCAGCGAGTCCATCATGCTGGAGCTGATATCCTCCATCTCGTCGAAAAGATCGTCTTCCTCCTCCATCAGTTCGCCGATCAGGTCTTCCAGTTCGAGCGGCAATTCCGCGGCCGGGGCTTCTTTCATGGCATCGGTGGCCATTTCCTCCTGCGACCAGCGTTCCCGGTCGGCGGTGTCGGGCAAAAATTTCTCGAAGTTGGTTTTGATCTCCTCGGCCATTTCCGCCCCGAGCTGTTCGAGGGGAACCGCGATATCGGCCGCTTTTTTGAGGGCGTCCTCCGCCTCGCTTTTCCGCTGGAGTTCGGTCTGGATTTCGATCATTTCGTTCAGCAGCGACGGGTTCGCGAAATCCTGGAACGGCAGTTTCGAAAGATCCGTCGTCGCCTCTTTCACGAATTTTTCCCAGGCGTCTTCCGCGGCGGCAAGCTGTTTGAGCAACTGTTCCTGGTCCTCGGAAAAATCCTCGACGTTTTCCTTGTTGAGCGCCCGGCCCGCCTCGATGACTTTTCGTTGCGCTTCGAGCGCCTCGTCGAGCGATTTTTTGAGGTCCTCCATTTTCTTTTTCACGTCGTCGGGAAGGTCGCTTTGCGTCCGCATCCCCATCTGTTCGAGCGCCTTCATCTCGGCGGCCCGGGAAATCCCGAGCAGGTTGCGGAGCATATCGATGATTACGCCCTGCGTTTCCTGGAGGGCTTTGGACGGGGCATCGAACTCTTCCGGGGAGGTCGAGGCGAGCAGCGAGTCCGCCTGTTCGACCGCCGTGGTCATCTGGGCGAACGCGAGCTTGTTCAGGTCGCGTTTGACCAACTGGTCTTCCGGCCGGTCGTTCCCGGTAATCGATTTGACGATCCGGATCGCCTCCTTCTGGACCTCGATCTGGACGGTCCGCACTTCCCCGGCGAGCCCGAGACGTTCATCCTGCCCCTTCTTGTTCACGATCATCGCGGTCCGGAGCCGGTTGCGCACCTGCTTTTCCATCAGTTTCCGGAGCGAATCCCGGATCGAATCGAGTTGCGTCTGCATCGTCTCGGCCGCCGCTTCCTTGTCGATGATCTTGATCGTCCTCCACGGACCGGCGGACTGCTGCGGTTTGAGGTCGATTCCCAGTCGCGGATCGGAAAGCGACCGGTTGTCTTGGGCGACGACGCGCATCAGGAGGGTTTGGCCCGGCTTGGCCAACTGTTCCGTAATCGCGATCGAATGCTCGACGGTATGCTGGAGCGGCTGCACGTTCGCGTCGATCGGCCAAGTGTAAACCCGGATCGTCGAATCCTTGGCGCCGGTGGCCGACCGGGAAGACGCTGCCGGAGCGCTCACGGTATTCCCATCCGCGGCATTTCCGTCCACCCCGCCCCCGTCTACCCCGTCCCCGGTCGCCTGTCCGTCTTTCAGTTTGGCTTCCAGCCATGCCCCGCCGATCCCGAAATCGTCGATCAATTTGGCGGCGATCGGGATGTTTTGGCCGAGCGTGACCGAGGTCTCCGCCGTCGGCCGGATCATTTCGACAATCGGGGCCCGGTCGATTTCGACCCGGACGTTGTTCAATCGGGGCTGCGAATCCTCGAATTCCCCCTTTTGCAGGCGAATCTTGTAGGTCGTATTCCGCGAAAGCTCCATCCGGGCGACCATCAGCATTCCGTTGTCGCGAACCTCGCCGGTGATCCCGCCCCCTTCCCAATCGAGCCGACCGGTCGTGATCGGGATGCTCGGCTTGATTCTCAGTTCGGCGCTCGCGTATTGCGGTCCCGCCAGGTCCGGCGTCCGGGTCGTCACGACCTGCGGCGACTTTTTCATGTAGGCCGGGAACGTGTACGTAATCTCGACATCCCCGATCGTCGGCTTTTCGAGAATCGTGACCCGGAAAATCTCACTCTGGGAATCGCCCACCTCGACACGGTATTTCAAGGCTTTCGGGACGACCGGGATCGTCGTTTTATAGGATCGTTTGACCGTGTTCACCGGGCCTTTCTCCTCGCCCGGCCCGGCTTTCCGCTCCGCTTGAGCGGGGGGCTCGGCGGGTTTTTCGGCGGGNNGGATCAACGGGAGCGATTCCTCCGCTTCGGCGCCGTCGATCCGGTAAAAGAGCGTCGCCCGGAGCGGATCGACCCCCGCCGGCAGGACCGGTTCCACGGTTTCGACGTGAACATCCAGCGGATTGCCGACCAAGACCTCCGCGTTGCCGGGACTGACGGTCAACTTGACGCTCCCGACGGAGGGAACGAACGTCCACGGCTTCGTGAGCCTGCCCGCGGCGCTGCTCCAGTTCGGCAGGAAGGAGCTTCCCAGGATCGAAAGAACGAGCAGGAGCACCAGCGTCACGACGGCTTCGACGAGATCGCGCGGCGTCTGAAGGCAGTAGAGGAACCGCCGCAACCGGGATTCTTTCACCGCGGCTGTGTTGAGGGAAAACCGGCTCGCTTCCCCGGCCGCCTGGTCGATCGCCGCGTTGCAGAAAGCCCGGTTTTCGTTGAAGGTGTCTTCCGAAAGCTGGACGAGATTGATCAGGTTGCTTTGGAGTTCCGGGTATTCCGATTCCAGGCATCGGGCGGTTCCTTCGAGCGTCCGCTGGCTGAGGAAGAGTCGCCGGATCACAAAAACGGCGAGGGAAACCGTCGCGATCAGCCAGACGGCGAATCCGGCGAACAGGCCCGTCTGCGAGAGGCGGAAAACGGCGTCGATGATCGAGAATGTCAAAAACAGGGCGAGTGATGCCGAAGCCGCCCAGACCGCGGAACACAGGAGGGTGAAAATCCACCATTTTTGCCGGATCGCTTCAAGGTTCTCGATAACGCTCTGTGCTTGTGGAGACATGGAAACCCTCGGTCGGTGTCAAAAGATAGGTGTGCGTTCGCGTGATTTGCCGAAAAAACAGGGCCGAAAAAACAGAGTCGAAAAACGGCGCCGTTATACCCTAAACGGGCACAAATCGGCTGTTTTCCAGCCGTTTACAGTATATCCTGTCACGGCATTTCGGATGGCAACCGGCGGTTAGGGCGCCCAACCATTATACCGTAACAATCGGCCAAAAAAAAGCGGATTTTGTGGAAAATTCGAAATATCCCGTCACTGCGCTATGCTTCGTTCCGGGCTTCCGGTGGGCGTTTGCCGACAAAACGATCCCCTACTATCCATCATTATCCATCATTCATTCACCATTTATTTGCCGCCCAGGTATACGATGCCCGGTGAATTTATTATAATCCGGGACGGCGTATCGGCGGTGTATCGTCGTTTTTTGCCGTTTTAATGGTACGGGAAATCACTTGTGGAGAATGACTTATGACGCGATCTTTTCTCTCGACGGTTCTGCTCTCGACGGTCTGTTTTTCGCCGGTCGTTCCTTTTTGCGTCGCGGCCGACGAACCGCGGGCGATCAATCCCTTCGGCAAGGCGACCGCGAAGCCCGAGAGTGAACGGGACGGCGTTTTGCCGGGTTACATCGAGATGAGCGACGGTGAAATCCATCCCGGTTTCGTTTACCTGACCCGGGATATCCGGCTTTCGATGTACGACAAGGAGTACGAGCGCAAGCGGCAGATTCCGCTGGACCGGATCGTTTCCCTGGAGGCGGTCGTCAAAAAGGAATGGATGGAAAGGGAATGGCGGTTCAAGGAGCTTGCCAGCAACGAAAAACTGTATACCGGTCGCGAATATCCCGTCCGCATGGTCGATTACAAGGCGACGTTTCACGACGGGAAAACCTTGACCGCCCCGTTGGCCGCCCTGTTTTTCCTGCAACCGCTCGAAGAGGGGGACGACGTTTCGACCGGTTACAAGCCGGATGTCGATCCGATCCGGTTCAATGTTTACGACCGTCAGGGGAAGGCCGACACGCACAACGGCATGAAGTTGGCCGACGTCCTTTATGTCAAGTCGATCCATCTCGGCGAGGAAGCCTTTGCCGAGGGAATCGACAAAGCCGCGCTTCATAAAAAGAAACCGAATCAGGCAAAGAAATCGCCGGATGCCGGGAAATCGCCGCAACCGCGGCAATCACCGACGGCGACGACGGGGGAACCTCGGGAACGGGAAAGCGACGGGAATTCTTCCGAATAGGCCCGGGGTGTTGCGGGGTTGTCGCGTTGCGGGGGCGTTGCCGGGTCGCGGCGGAAACGGTATACTGACCCTTTCCGATTCGGTCTCCGATTGTGGTCTCCGATGTGTCGGTCCGTTTTCGTCCCGTTCGAAATGCCGATCGTTTGACTTTCCCCGCATCACCTCATCGCACACCATTCATTTTTCGTGGAACTCGTTCTCTCGCAAGGATACGGTTGGTCGGCTTTCTGGATCGTGTTGCTGCTCTGCTCCGCGATCACGACGTTTTTTTACGCGCGGACGTTCGCCGATCTTCGCCGCCGACGGTTCGCGAAACTGCTCGTTTTGCGATTGCTGACGATCTCCGTCGTCGTCCTGCTCCTCTTTCGCCCGGTCATTCAATACTCGAAAGAACAGGTTCAAAAGCGGGCGATTTTCTTTGCCGTGGACACCTCGTCCTCGATGAGTATCGGCGACGCCTCGGCCCCGGCCGCCGAAGACGAACCGTCCGGCGCCGCGCCGCCCACCAAGCCGCGCATCGACCAGGTCAAGGAGAAGGTGCGGCTCTGGGGCGAACGGCTTTCGAAGGATTTC
>DOMV01000190.1 GCA_003509805.1 Planctomycetaceae bacterium | reverse complement strand
GGCATCCCGTCGGGGCGGGTGGCCCCGTCCCAATGAGCGACGTCGACCAGGAGCGAAAATTCCGTAAACCGGCGATAGGCGTCGAGGTGTTCGAGTGGATTTCCCGGAAAAACAAGCGACCGGCTTTCGGAGAACAGTTCCGCGAGCGTCAGGTCGATCGCGCGGANNCGGTGAAAATAAACGCTGCGGAACAATTCGGCCCGGACCGTGATGAAGCGGGTGAGCGTCGCAAACCCTTTCTGGTGGATCGTGAGGCCGCGATCCGTGAAAAACGAATAATGGATCAGCCTGTCGATATCGAAAGCCCGGCCGCTGAAACCGGTCATATAAGCGTCGCGCAACACGAAATCCATGTTGTCCACCGTATAGATTCCGCTGAACAACGAACGCAGCAGCGCGAGCCAGCGGGGAATATCCGCCGCGACGTCTTTTTCGGGCCGGACGATCAGCGTCGCCACCTGGGCCGGATCAATCGTTTCGTTTTGCGCCAACGGGCCGCCCGGGTTGGAACGGATGTCGCGAATCAAATCGCCGAGTTCCTTTTCGATGATATGGGCGCCGAGTTTTTCGTGCGTCAATCGATAATCCGCGAGAAAACGGGCGTCGAAAAAATGCCCGAACGGACCGTGACCGACATCGTGCAGGAGGGCCGCGATCCGGAGCAGCGATTCGAGATAAGCCGCCGAGGGCAGCGCGCCGCCGCAAACGTCCGCGAGGGAAGGATATAAATGCCGAATCATCCGGCTCGCCAGGTGCATCGCCCCGAGCGAATGTTGGAACCGGGTATGTTCGGCGGTCGGATAAACGAGCCAAGCGGTCTGCAATTGATGGATCTGCCGCAACCGCTGTACCCAAGGGGAATCGATCAGGATGCGCTCCCCGTCGGCCGTGAAAGGAATATATCCGTGAATCGGGTCCTGGGAGAGATTTTCGTTGGCGAACGGGTTCATGCGTCGGTCTCCGGCCCGGGCTTTTCCGCCGACTCCCGCTCCCCGGTCGACTCCTCCGTTGATTCTCTCGTTGATTCCTTGGTCGCTTCTTCCGCGGCCGGCTCGTTCTTTTCCGGTCGTTTCGGGGTTTCCGGAGCGGGTCGGTCCAGCATCTCGTTGGCTTCGGAAATCAACGGGCTGCCGGGATAGTTTTTAACCAAGGTCTGGAGGTACGATTGGGCCGCATCACGATTTCCCTCCTTGTACTTCGCCTCGGCGGCGACGATCAGTATCCGGTCCACATACGGGGCGTCGGGGTTGACCGTAATCAGCCGGTCGGCCAACGAGGCGGCCAAATCGTATTCTCCCTTGGCGAACCAATACTCGGCGAAAAGGAGCGTGATATACCCGTCGATGGCGGCCGCGTGGTATTCGTTCTGCCAGACACGGAGCATCTCGATGGCCCGTTCGTAATGTTTCGCTTTCAGGAACCCTTCGGCGCTGCGGCTGGCGGACCCCTGGAGGGCGACTTTCTCGGCATACCCTTTTGCGAGGAAGTTTCGTTCCTGTGCCGTCCGGAACGCCTCGCGTGCGCCTCCTCCGTCCCCGATGGCACTGAGATAATCGCCTTTGACCCGGAAAACGGTTGCAACCGAGGTGTTGATCGCCGTTTTATTCATCCGCTTTTCCGCGGTGTCCAGGAGGCGTTTGGCCGCTTCGGGAAGGCCCATGTCGAGGGCGACGTCGGCAGCCAGGGCGGAACACTCGGCCGACATGTCGGCGTTTTGAATTTTCGCGGCGGCGGCATTATAGATTTGACCCGCCGTTTTCAAATCGCCGAGCAGGTCGCGGGCAATCGTCCCGGCGGAAAGGGCGATATCGCGGATTTCGTGGTCCCCGTTGAATTTAACATCCCGGGTGAGGGAGGCTTTGACCGAATCGACGATCAATTTGCGGTATTTGAGAACGGCTTCGCGCGTCGGCTTGAGCATCTGTTCGATCGGGATGTCGTCGCGGCCCGCCCCGCCGGCCACCTGGTCGATCTTGAATTCGAAGGCTTGGATCAAGGCAAGTACATGGTCGGGCGGAAGTTTCCCGGCGTCGTATTTTTCGAGGGCGTCCAGGTAGTTGTCGAGCGTATGCGCCTTTTCCGGCTGCCGGACCGGTTGCTCGACGTCGATCCGGTTGACGGTCGAAAACGTGTTGTCGCCTATTTGGCCGGAAAGCGTGACGTTGAAAAGGCCCGGCTTCAAATAAATGTGATAGGGGCTGGCTTCGGTACTGGTTTGGCCGTCGCCGAAATCCCAGGTCGTTTTTCCCTTGAGTGTCGCCGAGGCGGTCCGGTTCGTGAACCGGACGCAAATCATCTGTTCGGAATTGTCCGGCAGAGGAACGCTTCCGGTAATTTGATACTCGAAATCGGGAACCTGTGCCGAGTCCGCATGGGCCGCGGGAGCCGCTTGGATTCTGCCGACCGCCTCGGCCTGAAACGCCTCGGGAGGAATCGGTACGGGTTTCGCGACTTTTTCGCCCGGGTTCAGTTCCCAGCACAGCAGGATGCTGGCGTCATTGTCGGCGCTGGCATGGAGAAATTCGAACTTGTGCGGCCCCTGCGTCAACGGAACACGTTTGACCAGCTCCGGTTTCGCCTCCCAGGAACGACCGTGCCGGCCCGGGTGTGACGCGACCTCCCGACCGTCGATCAGCGCGAAACCGCAGTGATGCGTCGAAACGATCATCGCATACGTTCCGCCCTGGTTGACGACCAGCGTCCCGGTGTACCGACTCATAAAGGATTCCTGCTTCATGACCATCGGGTTGTAGCCGTGATAAACGGTGTCCACATAATCGGCTCCGATGGGAACCCCTTTCCGAAACGCTTCCCGGACCGAATCGGCCTTGTCCATATCGCAGTTGACGAAACGGCGGGTTTCCATGAGGAGACCGACGTTGCTTGTCCACGGCGGAACATCGATCGGCGTGACGGCGCCCGCGCAACCGTAATAAACGGTGTATTCGTTGTTTTTCTCCTCCGCCTGGATCGCGATGCGGCAAAAATCGCCGGGCCCCAACTGCAAAACGCGAAAGGGAACGACTTTTTTCTTCTTGTCGACGACGATCACGGTTTTTCCGGCATTTTCCGCGCACGGATCGGTTTTCGAATCGAGATCGATCAACCCTTCATGGAGAAAGGCGGTTACGAGCACCGGGCATTTCAAGGCGGCGGAGGGAACGTTGATTTCCCGCATCGCCTTGAAAGAACCGCCTGCGATTTCATAGGAATCGGCGGCGAGGACGGCGGTCGCGAGACACGAAAGAACGGCGAAAAAACGGAACATGGCGGATTTTCTCCGGAAATTGACATATTGACCTTCAGGACGGTTTTCGGGAAATTCCAACCGCTCCCTGTGTAGCATGGTGCAGTATATACCACCCACACCGGACGATCAAGAGTACGGTGTTCATACGGCCCGGCACGGTGTTCATGCGCCGGCGGCTGCGCCGCCCGGCCAACGCCGAAGCGGTGCGGCGTAAAAAAACGGCCGAAAAACAAACGTTTTCCGACCGTTTTCGTCTCACTCGGCCCATTTCGGCTATCCGAGAAGCGACGCTGCATACTGCGGAAGCTGGTTGGCGATTCCCGCGACCCTCGCACCGGCCTGGACAAGGATTTGAGCCCGGGCCAGGTTTGCGCTTTCGACGGCGAAATCGGCATTCGTGATGTCCGCTTCCGCAGAGACCATCTCTTCAAGATTGTCCTGAAGGGACGCGATATTCGGGTCGAGCGTGCATCGCTGGATCGCCCCGAGCCGGCCGCGAAGCGAGGCGATCGCGGTAATCGCTTCCTGGACGATCCGGTCCGCCAGTTTCGTGTCCTCTTTCAGCGACGCGTCGCCCCCGGAACGCAGTTGATACATTTTTCCGGACGGTCCGCCCAAGGTTACGCTGCTCACGCTCGGGATGCCGATCCGGATCTGCTGGCTCGTCGTCACGTCCGGGCCGAGTTGGAACGTCGCCCCGCCGCCGGTGATCTTGAAATTGATCACGTCGCCGTCGCGGACGTTGCCGCTGAGGATCGTGTCCAGGTTCAACATCGACGTGCTCAGGGAAAGATTGTTCCCGTTGGCGACCATCTTGTTGCCGTTGAGCGTCGCGTCGGCGTCGCTTCCGTACGTCCGGTTCACGATCTTGCCGTCCGCGTCCTTGATGTCCATTTTCCCCTTGGTCACGTTGACGGTCACAAACTGGTTGCGGCCGACACCGGTCGATTCGAGGGTCAGGCTGTGCGGGTCCGCGTCGGAGGCGCCGAGCAGACTGGCCCCGCCGCGATACCCGGCCTCATACGTCCCGTGCGCCGTGCTCAGCGAATCGTCGCTTTTCGTCACCGCCGCGGCACCGTCCTGGCGGAGCGTGACCGAGAACAGGTCGTTGAGCAACTTGTCCGCTTCGATCGCCGCCTTGACTTCCGCCGCGGTCGTCACCCCGTCGAAAATCCGGACGACGATCTGCTTTTTCGTCTCGTCATAGGAAGCGCTGGGGTTCGGTTCCGTGATCGGGTCGTTGATCACTTCGTACACGATCGAAACGCCGTCGTAGTCCGGCCCCGGCGTTTTCGCCGAAACGTTGAACTGCGATTCCCAGCCGTTGACGGTGATCAGGTCGCCGTTGGAGTTCGCATTCTGGATGTCGCTGCCGAAGGAAGTGAACCGCAACACGTCGTAGATGACGTTGTCGCATTCGTCGATCGAACAGGTCGCGGCAAGTATCCCGTTGCCGTAATCGTCTTCGCAAGCCTGCACCACGCTGATGTTGCCGCATCCGTCGTCGACCCAGGTCCGGTTCAGGTTGTCGACGCCGACGGGCCGGACAAGGCTCACGCTGACGCCGCGGGTCTGTTCGGCGGTCAATTGGTCGAAGAAATCAACCAATTCCCGCGCCGTCGTCATCGTGTTGCCGTATTGGTCGGTGGCGAGCTGGATCACCATCACGCCTCTTTCCGCGATCCCGCCGCTGCTCGTCGAAGCCGGAATCGTGAAGGTCGAGCCGCATCCGCCGGTCACGCTTTTCACGTTATCGTCCCGGAAACTGACCNNGTTCGAAGCCGTGAACTTGCCGGCGGCCACCGGGTCGTTGTTGATCAGGTCGACCACCGCCTGGGCGCTGAGCGGGCCGCCCGAAACCATGGGATCGGACGGGTCGTCGTCGCCCGCCATGTAGACGGTGAGGACCCCGCCGGTATGGCCGCCGGTCTGGCCCGTGTTCCCGATTTCCCGCGTCGTGCTCGCATTGCTCAGGATATTGGCGAAGGTCGAATTGGCGGGACCGGTGTCGTCCGTATTGTGGTTGTAGCTGAAATCGTAATCGGCGCTGAACGTGCCTTCATTGTTGATCGCTGCCACGGCATCGGTCAACTTGACATCGACGCTGTTGACCGAGATGACGAGCCGGCCGCTTTCCTTGTCGAAATAGGCGAGGGCGTCCTCCGTCTGGTTCCGGTCGAGTTTCGCGACAATCGCGACGTCGTTGTACAGTTCGCCCCGTTCGTTGGCGGATACGATGAATTTCCCGGTTTCAAGCGTCGTGCCGGTGTTCGCGTCGTTGATGCTGCAATAAGCCACCGCGTTCGAGGGGCCTTCCTCGTATTTGACCGAACTCTGCGTCTGGTCGTTTCCGAGCCGGACGTAGCGGACGACCATGTCGTCGTAGTCGCCGCCCTTGGTGTCGGCGGTGATCCGAACGGCCGCATTCGCGTTTTTCGCCTCGATGTCGATCTGCGAATAACCGAGCTGATCCGGCGTGAAGTACACGTCCAGCGGCTGATTTCGCAACGGCTGGTTGGTCGAATCGAGATTGCAGGCGAAAATAATGTCCGCGGACCCCTTGGGCCCGAGGAACTGGAGCCCAGTTCCCGCATTCGGATCGCCGTAATAAACGTATTCTTCGAACAGGGTCATTTTCCCGGCCCCCGTCGGCGAGTTGAGCGCCAAATCGGCATGGATGAGCTTGCTGAGCACTTCGTCGTTGTTGACGAAATCGACCAATTCCCGGGCCGTCACCGCCGTTTCATAACCGACGGTCCCGCCTTTCATGGCCGCCGAGTAGACGAACGAGGCCGGATCGTCGTACCCCATCGCATCCTTGACACCGGCGACGTCGGCACCGTTCCAGAAAATCGTCCCCGTCCCGTTGCTGTCGGGCGAATTTTCCATCGTGAAGAGCGTCGACAAGGGATCGTTCTTGAACGCCTGGACGATTTCGTTGGCCGTTATCGGCGGCACCCGTTGCGCCACCGTGATGACGAGCCCCTGGTGATCGGTCCCGAGATTGGCCGCGTTCTGGCCCGTCATGATGGGGACGGAATATTCCGCCGACGCGGAATCGTAAGCGGAGGAATTCACTTGTGAAAATTCCGTCCGTTTGCTCAAATCCGCCGACTGCGTCAGATTCACGTCCGTGAAGAACTCGGCCTTGAAGGGCGATTTCGCTTCGATGNNGAAGCCTGGTTGGGCGGCGCGTCGCCGCCGTAAATGCGCAGCATCTTCGCTTCCTCGTCGTAGGAAACGGTGAGCGGCCCGCCGGTGGTAACGAATTCGACGCCGACTTCGTTGTATTGCCCGCCCGCGTTCGTGGCCGTGAGCCGCATGTATTGCTGCGCGGCGGTTCCCAGGGCCGCCGGCGC
>DOMV01000474.1 GCA_003509805.1 Planctomycetaceae bacterium | reverse complement strand
TAAGTTTTTATATTAACAAGGCAGTAGGTGCCCCGCTCAAATGTAGTTCATCAGGCTCAACTGGAAGAGACGCCCGGCAACGGAAAGGTTGGCTTCATAGGCGAGTTGCGCGGTCATGTAGTTGAGCGTCGTTTCGGCGACATCGATTTCATGGTGGTCGAGAAGCGCCTGCGTGTTCTGGACGTATTCGTCTTCGAGCTTGGAATGGACGGAATCCAGTCCCGTTTGCCGGATCCCGATCTCGGTCCGTGCGGAATCCATCCGTTCGATCGCCGTGTCCAAGAGGACGACCGAGCGTTCGAGTTCCCGTGCATCGTTGTTTTCCAACGCGAGTTGCATCCGGATCAGGGCGTTATGAAGGGAATCGGCCTCAAGCGGATTGGGATCGCGCCCGCCGAGCCTGGCATTGTTTCCACCGTCGAGCGTCGGCGGATCGACCGGATCGGTCAAGTCGACCAGTCCCGTACCGTCGCTGCTCGAACCGTCCGGGTTCGTCGCGTTTTGAATGTTGAATAAATGCCGTACCGATTCGCTCGCCTGACTTTGAAAGAGCGCGATGACGTCGTTCGCGGTCGTCGCGGCCGGATCGATTTCAAACCGCATCACGTTATTCACGGGATCNNGGTGTTCCGCTGCCGCCGGGAACATTCATGTCGACCAGTTCGATCGTCACGCCGTTCGCGTACTCCCCGGTCGATTTTCCCGCGACGAACAACGAGGAGTTGTTTGCCGCGCCCGAGAACGTCACGGAAGCATTGCTTCCCGCGTCCGTCGGGACGGCGAATTCCTCGCCCCGCGGAATGAGCCCCAGGTCGATCGCCGCCGTCGAAAGAAGCGTCCGTTCGACTTTCATCGTCGAATCGCCGACGCTCCGGTCGACCAGTTCGATCCCGTTTCCGTTTTCATTCAATCGCGCCGCGAGCAGCCCGCCGACGTTCCCGGGATGCGCGTTGATCAGGTCGATCACGTCGCCGACCGTTTCGGCCCCGTGGATATCGACGTTGAATCGAAGCCCGTCGTTGCGGGTAATCGTGAAGTCGATCCCGCCGTCCTCGCCGCCGGATGTGGTCGTCGAACCGGTGTAAACGACGCCCAATCCCGAATTCGTCCCGCCGCTTTCGTCGAGTTGCAACGTGAAAAACTCCTGCGCACCGGGTTGTTCGGCAAAAGCGGCGACGATTTCGCAGGCGGTCGTCACGCCGTGGTTGATCCCGATCGTGATCCTTTGGTTTTCCTCGTCCATCGCGACCGTAACGGCGCCGTTCGGATCGTTTGTTTCGACGAAATCGAGTACATAATCGTTCCACCGGGCTCCCTCGTTTTTCGCGGTCAACAGGAGCGCGCTGTTGGCGCTGTTCGATTCGTACACCGCTTTCGCTTGCGTTCCGGGACCTTCATCGTCCATCACGCCGCGCCCGAAATCGAGATCGTCGAGTTTCGTTTCGGCAATCATCGAGCGTATCCCGAGTTGCGTGGCGGTTTTGCCCCCGTTTTCCCCGATCATGAAATCGGTCCCGCTAACCCGCGTCCGGACATCCAGCCGGCCTGCCGCGACGTTGATCGAAGCGTGAAGTCCGTATTTCGGGTCGTTCAGCGCGGCCAGCATGTCGCTGACGGTCGAACAATCGGAAAAGTCCAGTTCGTACGTCTGGTTGGCGTTTGTGATTCGGATTCCGGAATCCTTGTCGAACGTTTCCCCGCTCCCGTAGGCGGTCGTACCCATCGAATACGGAATACCCGGCAACAGGCCGATCAGCCCGGTCCCGGCCGACTTGCTCCCGCCTTCCTGGTTGAGCGGATCAAGGGAGGCTTGGAGGGGCGGAATTTCCCCGGCGTCCGAAGCCCTGTTGAACGCGGCCACCACGTCGTTGCTCGTCGTCGAATCCGGGTGGACATGAACCGTGAGCTGCCGCGTTTCCTCGTCGAAATCGGCGTATTCGGAGCCGGGCTCGATATTGCCGTCCGCGATGAACACGATTTCGATCCCGTTGAGGGGCCAGGTTTTCCCGGTCTCCGGGTCGACGGCTTCGGCGCCGTTCCGTTTCGCCTCGATCAGGATATTGTTGTTCGTGCCCGCGAATGTCAGTGATGTCCTCGCTTTGGAACCGAACAGGCTTTCGAGCGATGTCAAGGGCGTGACGGCGGGATCGAGATCCTTTCCGATCAGCGGTTTGGCGGGCGTGATCGATTGGGCGACGATGCCCAGTTGACGCGCGACGGCCCCCTTGCCGACTTCCCCGACCGACAGCGAGCCGGGCGTCGTACCGGAAACCGCGATGGCAAACCCGTGCGCCGTCAGGTCGACTTCGACCGAGGCCCCGAGGGCGGCGGCGTTTTTGACGATCGCGCTGCGGATGTCGCCGACGGTGGCGCAGTTGCCCAGATCGACGTCGACGCTCTTGATCCCGTCGGCCCCTTCGAACGTCAGCCGGATCGCTCCCTTGTCGATTCCCGCTCCGCGATCCAACGCACTCGTTTGCGTCGAATACGTGATCGCCGGGTTGAAATCGACACCGCTTGTAATCGGGTCCGACAAGGCCCCGAACACCTGGTCCCCGCTCATGTTCGTCGCGGTCAGACTGTCCGTGTCGGTCCAGGTGTAAACGTGTTGAACACTCCCCGTATAGGTCAGGGCATACGCGTTCGAATTCCACGTAAACGCCTGGACATCGGTCGTCGCGCCCGAAAAAAGGTACCGGTTCTGGTAATTCGTGTTCCCGAAATTGACGGTTTGCTGGAGCGAGTTCTTGATCGTCAGCGCCAACGAGGTCCGTTCCGGGGCGCTGGTCGTCGTGTTGAGCCCGTCGAGCGCCGAAGCGCGGGCCTCGTTCATGAGCGCGCCGATTTTCGACAGGGTCGAATCGCTGGTCGTCAAATACGCCTGCGCGGAATTCAGGTTCATGGAATTCTGCGCTTTGCGTTCCATGACCATCTGGGTCGTCAACGTGATCGAGGCGTGGGTCGGCGCGTCGCTCCCGTATTGATACCGCACTTCCGACATGAGCTGCTGTTCATATTTGGCCAACAGGCCCGTTTGCGCCGAAAGCGAGGCGTAAGAACGGTTGTATTGCAGCGCGCTGCTGACCCGCATGTATCCGAGGGAAACGCTGTTCATGGTGTTTTGATCCGTGGGGAAAATAGCGGTTGCGCCGTCAAATCTGGAGGAGGTAATCCAGCATTTCGTTGATTGCCGTGACGTATTTGGAGGTCGCCTGGTAGGCGCGCTGGTAGACGAGGAGGTTGATCGTTTCATCGTCCGGGTTGACGCCGGAAACGGCGTCCCGATGAGATTGCAGCGTCGATTGATAGGAGGCGTCGGCTGTGGCGATCGCTTTGACCGTTCCGCCCGCGATCGCGGTTTTATCGATGATCAACCGGTAATATCCCGTGATCGTCATGTTGTCGAAACGCGCGCTCGGCGTTTCGGGCATGGCGGCGAGTTTGACGGCGTTGAGCGTGTCTTTGCCGATCCCGTCGGAACTGGCCGCGAATTTGGCCGGATCGGTTTCCAGCATGGAGTGGACCCCGACATCGGCCGAGCCCGTGCCCGTGAAAAAGGTGTTGATCCCCATGGCCGCGAGCAGGCCGCTGGTGTCTTTGCCGAACGCGAAGGTGACGTCGGGCGAATCCGAGGTGATTTTCAATTCGTTCCGGCTCGTCAATTCGGCCGAGAGATGTTCGATCCCGTTGATCCGGTCGATCAGGTCGTTCAGGGTCGTCCCCTCCGCGGGTTTGGGGGTTTTCAACGAAAACGGATCGACCTTTTCAACGTCTTTGACCTCGACCGTGACGGATTCCTCTTTGGAGACCTTGGTTTTCGCGTCCGTGACGAAAAGGGAGAAGGAGCCGTTTTGTATCGGATAATCGAAGCCGACGGTACCCAGGACCGCGTCCGGATCGTCGAGTCCCTGCAAACTTGTCAAGGTGGAATAGCCGTCGAGGCCCTGCCCGGACGTGTAAATCGCGTTGAACGATTCGATCATTCGGTGCGTGAAATAATCGAGTTCGGCGGCAAAACCGCCGAGAATGGTATCCCGGGCCTCATACATCCCGGCAACGGCGCCGGCGCTGAGGTTGAGGTTGCTTTTCAACGATCCGGTGACCAGCATCGCTTTCGTCAATCCCCTGGAATCGGTTTCATGATTCACGTACACCTCTTCCCGGTACGTTCCGGCGACGAGGATGTCGCCCCCGCAGGAAACCGTGACCGCTCCGCTGTCGGCATCTTCCGACACCTTGATGTTCACGATTTGTGAGAGCGCCGTCAGCGCAAGTTGCCGGTCGTCCCGGAGCGAAGTCGCCTCGGTTCCGGGCGAACGGCCCGATTCCAGTTTCGCGATTCCCATGTTCAATTGGCGAATCTGTTCCGTCAGGAGGTTGATTTCCTCGGCGGCGTCGCCGACCGACTTGTTGATACTGTGCCGCATCGTGGTCAGGGATCCCGAGATTTTCCGGATTTTTTCGGCAAGCGCCCCTCCTTCCTCGACGGCCATTTTGCGATAGGAAACTGTTTCGGGATTGTTCAGGATGTTGGCGATCGAATTGAAAAACGTATCAAGCGAGGTGCTCAGGTCGTTCTCGGAAAACTCGCCGACCAACGCCTCCAGTTCGTTGGTATACCGGTATTGCGTGCCGGAATCGGCCGTGTCGCTGACCGCGTTCCGCAACCGTTCCTCCAGGTATTGGTCGACGATCTGAACAACCCCGGAAGCCTGGACGCCGGTCCCGATCACGTTTCGACCGTACTTCAACGTGTTGGAGGTTTCGAGGATCAATTGCTCCCGGGCGTACCCGGGCGTATTGACGTTTGCAAGATTTTGACCCGTAACCTGGATCCCGAGCGACGAAACGTTCAGGGCCGATCCCGCCATTTGTAAGGAACCGAAAAGCATGAAAAATATCCCGTATCCCGATGTCGTAGCGAATGGAGGCCCGTCTCGGTGTACCGACGTATGGCACGGCCGTGCAAACGGACCTTGTCGTCACTATCGGAATAAACGATATAACCGCTTCAGAAAAACCGATGGTTCGCGGGAAATAATCACCGTTCCTTGTGAAGATGGGCAAAAATGGTATATTATCGGTTGTCTTTCCCGTCACTGCGCCACACTTCGTTCCGGGCTTTCATTTAGGGTTCCTTTCTCCACATTCTCATGCGTAAGGACGACCTGTTTTCTGATTCGACGGCGATGAGTTTCGGGGAGCATCTGGAAGAACTCCGGAACTGCCTGATTTACGCGATCATCTGGCTCGTCGTCGGCACCGTTTTCGGTTTTTTTCTCGGCGGACCCGTCGTCGAACATATCCAGCGTCCCCTGAAGAAATCCTTGGAAAACTATCATTTGGAGCGAGGGACCGGATGGTTGGAAACCCATAAAAAAGAACTGCTGAGCGAGGGCCAAAACGCGTCGATCATCCGTGTTCCCAAGGATCGGGGCTTGACGCCGACCGAATTCTGGATATTTCCCGGGGAACTGGAACGGGCGCTCGATTACCAGAGAAAACAAGAGGCCCTCACGTCCACGACGGCAGGCACGGAGCAGCCGATGATCGCGTTGGACGAGGTCGACAATTTCGCCCTGGCAAAGAAAGCCCGGGACCAGCGCCGCAAAAAACAGGCCGAGGGCGCCGGTTTGCTCTCGCACGCCCCGACGACGGATTACGACGCGGAGCCGGTGCGGTTGATTCTTTGGACGGCGATCAAGGACGACGCCCGGGTCCGCAGCAAGACCTTCAACGCGCAGGAAGCGTTTTCGATCTACCTGAAAGCCTCGCTGCTGGTCGGGTTCGTGCTCGCGAGCCCCGGGATTTTTTATCATCTCTGGTCCTTCGTCGCGGCCGGACTCTATCCGCATGAGAAAAAGTACATTTATCTTTTCATGCCGATCAGTATCATCCTGTTCATCGCGGGCTCCGTGTTCGCTTTTTTCATCGTTTTCCAGTTTATCCTCGAATTTCTGTTCTGGTTCAACAGTTTCACGGACATCGAACCGGAAGCGCGGATCAATGAATGGCTCAATTTCGCGCTGCTGCTGCCCATCGGCTTCGGCATCAGCTTCCAGTTGCCGCTCGTCATGTTCGTGCTCGAACGGGTCCACATATTCAGCGTTCAAATGTACCTGTCCCAATGGCGGATTGCGGTGCTCGCGATTTTCGTCATCTCGATGTTGCTGACCCCGGCCGACCCGTGGAGCATGATTTTGATGGCGATTCCGCTCACCTTCCTTTATTTCGCCGGCATCTGGATGTGTAAAATGTTTCCCCGAAAGGAATTATACGAAGACGCCGAGGATTGACCCCTCCGGCGCGCGTTTGCGGACCCATCAAAAATACAACCTGTAGAAATACAACCCTGCGATTGACGATGCCTTCTCTCACCGTTTCCCTTTCCGAGCGTTCCTATTCCATCGACATCGGGCACGGCAATCTGGACCGGGCCGGGGCGTTTCTCTCTTCGCTCGGCGGGGGCACCGTTTCGCATGCGGTCGTTTTGACCGACGAACATGTTTCCTCGTACGGATATGCCCGGATCGTCGCCGACGCGATTGCCGACGCGGGAATCGACGTTTCCCTGTTCGTGATCGCCGCCGGGGAATCGAGCAAATCGATTGAAACCGCCGCGACGCTTTGGGAAACATTGCTCGAAGACGGAACCGACCGGAAAAGCGTCCTGGTCGCGGTCGGCGGCGGCGTGATCGGCGATCTTGCCGGTTTCATTGCCGCGACCTTTGCCCGGGGAATCCGGTTTTTCCAGGTCCCGACGACGCTTCTCGCCCAAGTGGACAGCTCCGTCGGCGGCAAGGTCGGGATCAATCTGCCCGGCGCGAAAAACATGGTCGGCGCATTCCACCAGCCGGTCGGCGTCCTGATCGATACGGCGACGCTGGAAACGCTTGATGCGACCCAGTATGCCTGCGGACTCGGCGAAATCGCGAAATACGCCGTTTCACTCGATGCCGCCCTTTTTGAACGGCTCGAATCGGATGCCGCCGACGTCGGCCGACGCGATCGGGATATTCTTTCCGAAATCGTGTTTCGCTGCTGTGAAATCAAGGCCGGAATCGTCGCGAACGACGAACGGGAAACGACCGGGTTCCGGGCGCTGCTCAATTACGGCCATACGTTCGCCCATGTCTTCGAAACCCTTGTTTTCGAAACCCTCGGCGATTACCGGCTCCCGCACGGTCAGGCGGTCGCCGTCGGCTGCGTCTGCGCCGCGCGCCTGGCCCTGAAACTCGGCCGGGTCGATACGGCGTTCCTGGAACGTCAAATCCGGTTGCTGCAACGCCTTGACCTGCCGACGTCGCTTTTGGATCTCGGTGCGTCGATCGAGCCGAAGCGGGCTGTCGATTTAATGAATCGCGACAAAAAAGTGGAGAACGGCCGGCTCCGTTTTGTGCTTCCGATCGAACTCGGTCGCTGCGAATTGGTCGGCGGAATCGATCCGCGGACCGTGATGGAAGCGATCGAATGCGACACCTAAAAAATTGCCGCCTCCGGAAACATGCGGACGAAAAACAGACGCCGGAAAACCGTGAACGGGAGAATGGGAAAAATTTCTCTAAAAACACGGATTTCACACGCGATTCTCTTGACATTACCTCTTTTGCGGCTTAGACTTGGATCAGTGCGTTCGTTCGCCGTCCCGGCTCTTTCCGGCTCCGGTGTCGCCGAAGGCTTTTTTATCGCCGTTCCGCTTCGAAAAAGAACCGGGAACATCCTCGTGAAAAACCGTGAATCGTTCCACGACGGTTCCTTTTTGACGGACTCTTTTTCCGACATTTTCCAAGGAGAGTAAACGTGACCAAAAAAGAAATTGTACGAACCATTTCCGAAGAACTCGGATTGACCCAGTTGAAAACCAAAGAAATCGTTCAAAAAACCTTTGATGCGATCATTCAGACATTGGTCGAAGAGGAACGGATCGAGTTGCGGAATTTCGGGGTTTTCGAAGTCAAACGGCGTGCTCCGCGCAAGGCGCGCAATCCGAAAACGGGCAAAGAGGTTTTCGTCGAGGAAAAATATGTCGTGACGTTCAAGCCCGGGAAGGAAATGGAGATGCGCGTTGCCGAACTTGCCAAAAGCGAAAAGAAATAGATTGGACCGGCCTCGGTACGGGTGTGCGGAAAGCCGGGAATGATATGGGAAGACGTTGCCGGTCATATCGAAGCCGAGTCCGTCCGCCGCGCGCCCGGCTTCGGTAGAAAATGCCTGATTTTTCCTACACGGCCCGGAGTATCGGCGGAGAAAACACCTCGGGAACGATTGCCGCCGACACGAAACGGGAAGTGCTCGACATCCTCGCGCGCCAATCGCTCTTTCCCATCAAGGTCGAGCTTGCGCGCAAGGGCCAAATCGAAATCAAATGGTTTCGCCGGAATCCGCCCGGGATGCTCGTTTCCTCGACATTGAATCAGTTGGCCGATCTGCTCGACAACGGCGTCCCGGTGCTCATGGCCTTTCAGGTCCTCGTCAAACAGACGGAACACCCTGTGCTCAAAGAAGTGCTCGCCGACATTCTCGAACAGATTTCCGAAGGCGAAGCGATTGATCGCGCCTTCGCGGCACAAGGTTCGGTTTTCAACGATTTGACGTTGAGCGTCATTCGTGCCGGGGCCGAGGGGGCGTTCCTTGAAGACGCCCTGCGACGAACCGCGAAATTTCTCGAACGACAGGCGGAAACCAACGGCAAGATCGTTTCTGCGATGGTCTATCCGACGATCCTGCTGTCGGTCGGGATCCTGATCGTCGGTGTCCTGTTGACCGTGTTTGTCCCGATGTTCCAGCCGATGTTCGACCAGGTGGAGGCCCAAGGCGGTTCCCTCCCGGTTTTGACCGTCTTGCTGCTGGAAACGAACAAATGCGTGATTCGCTACGGGGTCTTCCTGCTTTTCGGGGCCGTTCTCTTGGGAGTCTTGATTCAGGCCCAGTTGGCGACGCCGTCGGGCCGGCGTTTTCTCGATACGTACAAGCTGAAAATCCCGGTGCTCGGCAGCGTGTTGCTGGACACGGCCGTCAGCCGGTTTTGCCGGGTGCTCGGAACGCTTTTGGAAAACGGTGTTCCGATTCTCAAGGCCCTCGATATCAGCAGCCATTCGACCGGCAACGCGATCCTTGCCGCAGCCGTTCGAAAATCGGCCGAGAACGTCTCCGCCGGAGAACCGCTTTCCAAGCCGCTGGCGGAAACCGGGATCGTTCCCCCGCAAGTGATGGCGATGATCTCGATCGCCGAGGAATCGAACACGCTCGAAAGCGTTCTGGTGAAAATCGCCGACACGATCGACCGCCGGACGGACCGGACGATGGACATGTTGATCCGCTTCATCGAACCGGTCATGCTGCTCTGCATGGCCACGGCGGTTTTCGGCATCATCCTCGCCCTGCTGCTCCCGATCTTCCAGATGGACGTCGGATGACCGATTCCCGTTCGAGCGGCAGGCGTCTTTACGGAGCCGTCTTTACAACGAAAACGGATCGTTGCCGTCGGCCTTGGCGATGACGGTGACCCCGTTTTCCGTAACGGTAAATCCGCGGCGCAGGTCGAGTTCCCGGTCGTATCCGATTTCCGTGCCCGCGGGAATGTCGACGTACTTGTCGATAATCGCGCGGCGTATGCGGACGTTGCGCCCGACGGTGACGTGCGAGCAAATGATGGAATCCTCGACCAACGCGTAACTGCTGACCCGGACGCTGCGGGCGATGATGCTGCGGACCACTTCGCCGCCGGAAAGGATCGTTCCGGAACAGATGATGCTGTCGACGGCCGTTCCGCGCCGGTTATGTTCGGCGAACACGAATTTCGGGGGCGGACAGTTCGGGTGGTGCGTGTAGATTGCCCAGTCCTCGTCGTACAGGTTCAGGAGCGGATCGACGCTGACCAGGTCCATGTTCGCCTCGTAATAAGCGTCGAGCGTCCCGACGTCCCGCCAGTACGCGGGCCTGTTGAATCGCTCGGCCGAGTTCGTCTTGTTTTCGTCGAGAAACGGGAACGCGTACACGTTTCCGCTATCGATCATCGAGGGAATGATATTTGTTCCGAAATCGTGTTTGCTGCCCTTGACGGTCGCGTCGCGGCAGAGCCGTTCGTAGATATCCTTGGCGGTGAACACGTAGACGCCCATGGAAGCGAGACATTTCCCGGGATGGCCCGGCAACGTTTTCGGATCGTCCGGCTTTTCTTCGAAACCCAGGACGCGGTTGTTCGTATCGACTTCCATGACTCCGAATTGTCCGCGGGCCAGTTCGACCGGAACTTCGAGGGCGGCGACCGTGGCCAGCGCCCCCGTCGTGATGTGGTGGTGGATCATCTTGCGGTAATTCATCTTGTAGATATGATCCCCGGCCAGCACGATCAGGTATCGCGGTCGTTCTTTTTCAATGGTGTAGATGTTTTGATAAACGGCGTCGGCGGTCCCGAGATACCAGCTTTCGTCGATCCGGTGTTGAGGCGGAACGACGTCGACGAATTCGCCCATTTCACGACAAAAATACCGTGCCCAGCCGAGTGAAAGATGCCGATCGAGGCTCATCGCCTTGTATTGCGTCAAAAGCAGTATCTTACGCAGACCGCTGTTGTAGCAATTGGAGAGCGTGAAATCGACGATCCGGTAACATCCCCCGAATGGAACGGCCGGCTTGGCGCGATCGCGCGTCAACGGGTCCAGCCGCGCCCCTTTCCCTCCGGCGAGAACCAATGCGAGAACGTCTTTTCTGGGCATGGGCAAATCTCCTCAATGGCGTATGGATGCTCTCCCTGGATGCACTACCGACCTCCGGCGACCCCCGGTTTATCGTGCCGTGTCTTCATCGTCGCGATTTTATTGTATCATGTTTTTCAAAAAAGATAAGGTGGCGGCCCTCGAATTTTGTCGGGCGCCGTTTTCCCGTCACTGCGATGTTTTCCCGGCGCAGCCGTTTTGCAACGGGAACGAAAACGGATACGGAGACCGTCACCGGGTACGATCGGCAATGATTTGACGGATGATATCGTCAAGGCGGTATGCGGGATTCCAACCGATCAGGTCCCGCGCGCGCCGCAAGTCGGGAATACGTCGCATCATGTCGTCAAAGCCGGGACCGTAGGCTTTTTCGTAGGGAACCCGGACGATCGGGGAATGGGAGCCGGTCAGGCGAACGACGCGCTGGGCAAGTTGCCATACGGTAATTTCCTCGTCGCTGCCGAGATTGACCACGTTGCCGACGGCCGCGGGACAGCGCGACAGGGCGACCAAACCGTCGATGATGTCGTGGACGCTGCAAAAACAACGGGATTGTTCGCCGCTGCCGAACACGGAGATCGCTTCCCCCTTCAAAGCCGCGTCGATGAAACGGGGCAACACCATCCCGTAACTGCCGGATTGCCGGGGGCCGACCGTGTTGAAAAGCCGGGCGATATAAACGGGAAGACTCGTTTGCCGGTAATGGGCAAGCATTAAAAACTCGTCGAGCGCTTTCGCGCAGGCGTAGGCCCAGCGTCGTTTGGAGGTGGGGCCCATCACCGTATCGGCGTCTTCGGAAAACGGGATCGCTTCGGACTTTCCGTAAACTTCGCTGGTCGAGGTCAGCAGGACCGGGCGGCGGAATCGGGCGGCCAGTTCGACGATGACATCGGTTGTCCGGACGATCCGTTGAACGGTTTCGACGGGCCGGTCGACGACCAGTTGAACACCGACGGCACTGGCGAGATGAAAAATGAAGGAGTGTCGCGGAATTTCGTCTCCCATCAATTTCACATCATCCGCCGAAGCGACGACGGCGCGAAAATCCGGATCGGATTCCAGGTGCGCGATATTGGACCAACGACCGGTCGAAAGATCATCGACAACCGTAATTTTATGTCCTTCATGCAGAAGCCGTTCCGCCAAATACGAGCCGATGAATCCCGCCCCGCCGGTGATGAGATAATTGTGCATGATATGAATGCGAAAGGGGCCTGTTGGCAAAAAGTCACTTTCGGGGTCGGAGCCGCGCCCGTCAGGAAGCGGGGATCAACCTCCCGACCAATTATTGGATGTGCCGGCCGGATTGTCAAGAAACGACGAAAGGTCCCGACGTATACCGGAAACGCGGTGAAATTGATGGTTAGGTGCAGACGGCTTGTCGCACTCACTCGCCGCAACGCCCTTGCAAATCGCAAAAATGATTGCAAATACAGGGTTGCACAACAAGCGATTGTTCGCGGGAACCGTTTCAGGCCGTCGTTTCAGGCTGTTAGCGGAATACACGACGTACTCGGGCGCGTATTCCGGTCACGGCGCTCCGCTTCGTTCCCGGCCGGTATTCAAGGCGTTTCCCGCCCGTTTGCGGTATACTTCTTTAGCGACCTGATAAAACCGGCGATGATCTCCCCGGTCGCCACCGGATTTTCTTCGATTCGCTTTTGAAAGGCGCTGCCGATGATGACTCCGTCGGCGATGCTCGAAGCCGCGGCGACGTCTTCCGGCGTCGCAATGCCGAAGCCGATACAAAGCGGAACGGTTGTTTCCTTTCGTAATGCTTTCATTTCATCGGAAACGGCGTTCCAGTCGATCTTGCCGACGCCGGTCACGCCTTGCCGTGAAACGACGTAGACGAACCCGTCCGACCGTTTCAGGATTTCACGACGACGTGTGGGATCGGTCGTCGGGGCGATCAGTCGAATGAACGAAAACGCGTGCGGCGGTTCGACATGGCGCATGATTTCATCCGACTTTTCGCTCGGTAAATCGACGACCAACACCCCGTCCGCTCCGGCGAGGGCGGCTTCCGCAACGAATCGCTTGTTCCCCATTGCGAGAATCGGGTTGTAGTACGAAAACAGGATGATCGGCAACTCATGGCGTTCCCGTAAACGCCGAACGAGATCGATTCCTTTTTCAAGCGTCATGCCGGCACGGAGGGCGCGTGACGCCGCACGCTGGATGACGGGACCGTCGGCGGTCGGATCGGAAAAGGGTATCCCGAGTTCCAAGACGTCCAAACCGGCTCCGCAGGCGGCATCCAGAATTTCAAACGATTGTTCCAAACCCGGATCGCCCGCCGTCATGTAGCCGATCAGCGCGGCGCGGTTTTCATTTCGTGTCGTTGCGAATGTTTTCATCAATCGGTTCATGATCTCACCTCCTTTTCTTTGGCGATATGTCGCGAAACATGCTGAAGGTCTTTATCGCCGCGACCGGAAAGGCAAACGAGAATGCGTTCGAATTTTCCGGCCTCCTTGAATGCCTGGGCCAACGCATGGGAGCTTTCCAGGGCCGGGATGATCCCTTCCAGGCGGCAGAGGGTTTGAAACGCTTCGAGCGCTTCGCCGTCGGTAATCGTTTCATAACGGACGCGTCCGATTTTCTGCAACATGGCGTGTTCCGGGCCGACGCCGGGATAGTCGAGTCCCGCCGAAACCGAATACGCTTCGCGGACCTGCCCGTACCCGTCCTGGAGCAACATCGACTTCGCGCCGTGGAGGACGCCGAGCGTGCCGCAGTTCAACGACGCCGCGTGTTCGCCGGTTTCCAAACCTCGTCCCGCCGCTTCGACGCCGAGCAGCGCGACGGGATCGTCGATAAAAGGATAAAACATGCCCATCGCGTTGCTGCCGCCGCCCACCGCCGCAATCACGCCGTCCGGAAGCTTGCCCGTCTGCTCCAGCATTTGCCGTCGAGCTTCTTGGCCGATAATTTTCTGAAACTCACGCACCATGAGCGGATACGGATGCGGTCCGGCCACGGTTCCAACCACGTAAAACGTGTCGTCGACGACTTCGCTCCAATATCGTAACGTCTCGTTCATGGCATCTTTGAGCGTACCCGTCCCGGACTCGACGGGTACGACTTCCGCTCCCAGCAGTTCCATCCGCAACACGTTCGGTTGTTGACGGCGAATGTCTTCGACGCCCATGAACAC
>DOMV01000264.1 GCA_003509805.1 Planctomycetaceae bacterium | reverse complement strand
GAAAAGATATTGGCCGTGTACCCGGACATTGTGCCCGAAGATTGTTCGCACCTTTCCCATGCAAAGATTCCCATTACCGGCCCAACGCCGTTTGAGCAGCATGTAACAGGAAAGCAAACGCTCGTCATCGGCGAACACAAATCTGCCGTGCGGCTCAGTTCCGAGGAAGGCAACACATGCCCAAACTACTGGCATTTTTCGCTCTACGGGTTTTGCCCCTTCGGCTGCACATATTGCTACTTGGCCGGTACGCCCGGCGTGAAATTTTCTCCGTCTGTCAAAATTTTCACAAACATCGATGACATTCTGCACGAAATATCGAAGGTTTCAAAAACTTTCGACAAGCCGACCGCATTTTATCATGGAAAATTACAAGATGGTTTGGCCCTTGATCCGTTGACAGGTTATTCACGACAATTGATTCCGTTTTTTGCGGAACAGAAATTCGCAAGGCAAGTCATTTTGACGAAATCCGCCGATGTGGAGAATTTGCTCGACCTCGATCATGCCGGTCACACGATACTTTCGTGGACGCTGCATCCGCCGGAAATTGCGGAACATTTCGAGCCGAACACGCCGCCGGTTTCTGAACGAATTTTGGCCATGCAACGGTGTGCCGAAGCCGGTTATCCGGTCAGGGCCGTTGTGATGCCGCTCATTCCTGTCGATAACTTTCTTGACATATATTCCGACTTTTTGAAGCAATTACTGGAAATGATTCCGTTGCAACGGCTTACTATTGGTGCCATTTGTTCATATCAGGGAGCCACTCAGTTAATGAATCGAAAATTGGGCCCGCAGAATGCGATTGCCGAAAAAATGTGCTGCGACAAATCGGAGGACGGTCGAATGCGTTACCCGGCGGAACTGCGTGAGAAAGCGTATCGGCATTTGATTCAGGCGGCGAAACGTGTAAGCCCCGGCCTTGAAATCGGCCTCTGCCTCGAAACCCACGGCATGTTTGAAACGCTCGACATGCGGGACGCCCTCGGTCGGTGCAACTGCGTACCGTAATGATCGGAGGACTCGCTGAATGGCCTTGCTGGCAGTGGCTCTATTTTCGTATTGAATTTTCGAGAAGGCGTGATATGCTGTACCGGCTCGTCAACATCAGTCGACCCACCTTCGGATTCGCACGTCATGCTCCGAAAATCACACCCACCCAAGATTCTGCTCGTTTCACTTTTGCAGTTCTTGGAAGAATCGGGACGAAGAACCCTGTTCATCGGCAACAGCGGCGACTTGCATATTGACCGTGCCGCCGTGAAAATGGGATTCGACGTCCATTCCTCTGATCCGACGATTCTCGGACGGTGCGTTGCGGCGTTGGTGTCCGATGAATCGTTCGACCTTCGATGCGACGATGAAGAACTGAGTTCCATCTTTGCTCTCTGGCCGAACCACCGGCTCAAGCCGCTGATCCAAATTCAGTTCGCCTTGAAGATCGGTGAATATGCCGCGAGAAAGAACGATTACCAGAAAGCCAAGTATCAAACCTGCCTTGAAGAAGCCTTGCCGTTTTTCCGCGAAAGCGTGCGTGTTCTCGAACGAAACAACTATCTGGATTTCCGTCTCGCGTCGTTCCGTTATGGTCACTTCACCAAACACTTTGTTCAAGCTCCGTCTGAATCGCACTGTCTTTCGAATCTTCTGACACATTCCATCACGGAGACGATCCCCTTTCGTTTTGTCGAGAGATTATTCTCTTGTTGTCACATAAACCAGATGCTGAAAGGCAAGCCAAACTTTGCCAGTTTATTCCGGTCTCGGAGCATATCGGTCTTTTCCGACAAGCCACTCGACGGCATGGACGTTTGGCTCCGTGGGAAAGCCAACAAGCCGAACGGACGCGAACCGATTTTTCTTTACAGCAACTTGGAAGAACTCCCGACCGTTTTCAGTACCGGAAAGAAGACCAAAGCCATTCAGGAAGTTCCGCGAACCATTCCGACCGATTACGTCCTGCCGGAGAACGCCAGCTTGTCGGTCGTCAAATGCAAGCCGAGTCTTGTGTTTCATTACAAGCACCTGTTCATGTCGTCGCGAGTCGACTACTCAGACGCTGCTGAGTTGGCCCTTGCATTTCTTGCTGACGGAGCCGTATTCGGATTCGCGTCCTTCTCACAGCGAACGCGATCAATGGACGGGAAACGCTATGTCTTTATGAACAGCGATTTCGTGTTGCCATCCGCGACCCCCCGACTCTCGAAGCTGTTGCTCCACCTTCTGCGGTCCGACGAAGTACGGCGTCTCGTTGCCAGACAATATTTGTTTTCGTATCCATCGATCCAAACGACGGTTTTCACCGACAAACCGGTTTCCATGAAGTATCGCGGCGTGTTTCAGAAATTCGGCGAGAACACGACCGGAAAGTTGACTTATACGGCGGACTTTACAACGGAACCCCTGAAGGAAAGATTCGAACAATGGAAGACACGAACAACGATCAAGCGATAGGCGAGCGGCTTGAAGAAATTAACGGACTCATTGCTCCTTACCGTCTCGCATGGGTCGATCCGAAACAGGATTGTATCCCACCGGAAAAGAATGCAAGATACATGTCGAAGGATCAACTCAATCGGTTGGCTGACAACATCCGTCAGGACGGATTTTTGTCACAACTTCCTTTCGGCGTCAAACAGAGCGACGGCAAGTATCTGATTTTGAGCGGTAATCACCGTATCAAGGCGGCGGTTAAAGCCAAACAGCGGCGAGTTCTAATTCTCTTTGGGCTGGAAGCGGACTTCGACAAAAATCGACGTCTCGCCTTACAACTGAGCCACAACGCCATCGTCGGCGAAGACGATCCGTTGATTCTTCGGGACATTTATTCGGAGATTGACGATCTGTTGAGCAAGGAGTATACTGGACTGATTGATGAAATGCTCCAATCGATCAAACCGGTGGAGCTTGCCGACCTGCCGCAGCCGGAAATTCCGTTGTACGAACTCCGCTTCGTGTTTTGCCAAGCGGAACGTGAATATGTCCATCAGGTTCTCGACCAGCTTGAACGACACGGAGTCAGCAAACAGGAGAGTGCCGTCGTGATCGGCGATCCGGATCGGTTTATCGAAGTGATTACGCTCGTCAAAAAGCATATCGACATTCAGGATCGTTCCATTGCCCTGCTGCACATGTGCCGAATCTGTGATGATTATTTGAAACTGAATCCGCAACCGACCGTTTGATGACGACCGCGATTTCCACCGCAAACAGGACGCTTTACACGATTGGTCATTCGAACCATTCGATGGAAAGATTCCTCGAATTGCTGCGGATGCACGAAATCACCGCCGTCGCCGATGTTCGATCCGTTCCTTACAGTCGTTACTGTCCGCAATTTGACCGGGAGAATCTTCAACAGTTTCTACAGCGAATCGGCTGTCGTTACGTCTTTCTCGGCGAAGAACTTGGCGGCAAACGCCGGGAACCTGAATGTTACATCAATGGTCAAATCGATTACGAAAAGGTCGCAACACTTCCAGCGTTTCGGGAAGGATGTGAACGATTGCTTCGGGGTGTCGCCGAGTACCGAATCGCCCTACTGTGTGCGGAGAAAGACCCGGCGAACTGCCATCGGACGTTGTTGGTGTCGAGAGCATTGCGAAACCGACTGACGATCCTGCATATTCTCGCTGACGGTTCGACGCTTCTGCATGAGGAAGTGGAACGCCGGATTACTGAGAAATCCGAAACAAAGCTGTTGGATAAGGTTGCTCCATGACCAAGCTGTTCACCATCGGATTCACGCAAAAGAGCGCCGAAGAGTTCTTTACGCTGTTGATCGACGCGCGGGTCAACAAGGTTATCGACATTCGGCTGAACAACATGTCGCAGTTGGCCGGGTTTGCCAAGCGTGAAGACTTACGGTACTTCCTCAAGTCGATTGCGGGAATCGATTACGTTCATCTGCCGCAGTTCGCTCCGACACAAGAGATGCTGGATCGGCTAAAAAAGAAAGAAGGCGACTGGTCTGATTTCCGCGATACGTTCCAGCGATTGATCCGTGACCGACAAATCGAAAAAACGGTTTCCCCTTTGGAACTGGACGGCGGTTGCCTGTTATGCAGCGAAGTGAAGCCGGATGAATGCCACCGCAAACTGGTCGCCGATTATCTGAACGAAGTCTGGGGCGACATTGACATCGTACATCTTTAGCGGAGCCATGACAGTGGCCCAATCAAGTCAACCACTTTTTTGTATCCGTTCCACGGAT
>DOMV01000265.1 GCA_003509805.1 Planctomycetaceae bacterium | reverse complement strand
GCTGCGACCGAGTCCCTCGTTCAACGAACGACCGAACGGAACGCCGATCTCGACGCCGAATCCCCGCCCGATCAGGGTCAAGCCGATCGGCTCACGGCGCTGTTGCGTGATGCGGACGCACAGGCCGCATTTGATGCATTTCGACGGTTCGAAAAGAATGCCTTGCCCGTGAAGCAGCCGCATCCGGGGACGTTCCGCCGTCTTGCCGGCCACGGACTCCCCGGAAGGATTCGCCCGGTACGCTCGACCGTAATGCAACAGGCGGCAATCCGATTGGCCGGGACAATCGCAATGCAGGCAACGGCTTGCCTGTTCCGACGCTTCGTCCGCCGTATAACCGTCTGCCGTATAACCGCCCGCCGCGTTTTTCGGTTCACACCGGGGTCGCATTCCCCGATCCGGGGCGGTTTCGACGAACGCGTTCAATTCCGTCTTGTCGAGCTTTTTCATCCGGACCGACCAGAGCGGTTCCACGGGATGAATCCGATTGTCCACGAGATGGGAATGAATCGACTCCGCCGCTTCGCGCCCGTCGGCGACACTGCGGACGACAAGCACATTGGAGCGCGCGTTGGGCAGGGCGTTGGGGCGCAACAACGTCCCGGCGGCGAAAATGCCGTTGCGGGAAGTCGTATACGTTCCCGGCCCGACAAGGAGCCCTTTCTCGCCGCAATCAAGCCCGCTTTGTTTCAATGCGTTCACATCGCACGATCCGCCGGCGAGCAGGACGGCGTCGAAGCGTTCCCGGATTTCGCGCAGCACATCCGCATTCCCCCAACGGACCGGCGTGTTCGGGCGGAACGTGATGCCGGGCTGACCCAGGATCGTCTCGATCTCGGCATCCAGGAGCGATTCGGGCAGGCGGTCCCCGGTTTGTTCCCTCAACCGCCCGCCGGCACCGTCCGCTTGTTCGAACAACTCGACCCGGAATCCGAATCGGGCGAGATAGTGCGCCGCCGTCAACCCGGTCGCACCGGCTCCGACGATCGCGACCCGCTTCCCAGTCGTCCTTGATTCCCCGTCGATCTCGGGAACAAGCGGTCCGTCCTTCCGTGCGCGTTCGACGGCCCCGTCCCGCTCAACAGCCCCGTCCCGCTTAACAGCACCGTCCCGGGCGGTCCGCAGTGCCGTTTCCCCGATAAATCCTTTGAGGCGGCAGATGGCGACCGGGGCGTCGATGTCTTTTCGCCGGCATAATTTCTCGCAGGGAGCGGGACAGATACGGCCGAGAATCGCCGGTATCGGGATCGTTTCATGGACGATTCGCAGCGCCTCCGCATGATCGCCTGCCCGGATCGCCCTCATCATGCCCGGAATATCGAGCCTGGCTGGGCAACCGAACTGGCAGGGAGCGAAGCAGTCGCCCGCATGGTCGCTCAGCAGCAATTCCAGGGCGGCACGGCGCAACCGCTTGATTCCGTCCGTTTCGCTTTCGATCCGCATTCCGTTTTCGACACGTGTCGCGCAGGCCGGTACGACACGGCCGTCGATACCGACCAGGCACACCTGGCAGGTCGTCGGTGCGCAGGCCGGTTCCTCCGCTCCTTTGTGAAAACCGCCGTCATGAAAACACAGCGTCGGAATGTCGATGCCGAGCGTTCGCGCCGCTTCCAGAACCGTCGTCCCGGCGGGCACTGTCGTTTCGACGTCGTCGATGAGTATTTTGTACATGATTCGGAATAAAAACCGTCGATGTAATGGCATCAACACCATGCCGAGCGACGGTTCCGCGATGGCCCCGCTTGCGTCCCCCGTCATCCATTGTCAACTATCAATCATCAACTATCAATTCACCACGCTTCGTTCCCGCCCGTTCGCGGCACGGCGATCCATACCGTAAACGGCCTGACAATCCTCCCGCACACAGTCCCGCGCATAACCGCCCGCCGCCCGAACGATCCGCTTATGTCATTATAAAAACAGAAGTTAGGGGCGAGCGAGCGCGACAGGCAGGCTTGGTTAAATGTCCGTTTTCATCGCGTTTCCGGTATATTCCCGATCTTAAACAAGGCGCGGTCCGTGGCAAGGAACAGGGCCGAACCGGCGACGGCGGGGGAACCGTGAATCGAACCGCCCATATTGATGACGGCGAGCGGTTCATGCTTCTCCGGCGAAACCTTGAATATCAGGACATCCCCGTCGCTGTTGCCGATATACGCCTTGCCGTCCGCGATCAACGGACCGGCCCAAAGGGTCGCCATCGTGTCGTGCGTCCAGTGAACCCGCCCCGTCGCCACGTCCAGACAATGAACGACGCCGGAAAAATCGCACAAAAAAAGCAGGCCGTCGACGACCGCCGCGCACGCGAGCGCCCGATGCAACCGATCCTCGAACTCTTTCGACCCGGGATCGCGTCCCTTGTACGACCAGACCGGTTTGCCGCTCGGAATGTCGATGCACCACAACACACCGGGCCCTTCCCCGGATTCGGGATCCTGCCCGGTCGCGATGTAAACCCGGCCGTCGTCGACGACCGGCGTCGCGATCAGGATATTTTTGTCGCCGGCGCCGTGTCCTTTCCAGACGGTTCCCGGCGGATTGCAATCGAACGTCCATACGGGCCGCAATGTCGCCTTTTCCCCCTCGGGCGCATCGGCATTCGAATCGGCATTCGAATCGGCATTCGAATCGGCATTCGAATTGAGCCCCGGAGGCGGCCCGGGGGCGATCCGGTAACAATAAAGAAACCCGTCGCCGCCCGGAAAAAGCACGTGGTCGTTCCAGACGGCCGGGGAGCCCCATTGACCGTCGAGGATGTTTTCGCCGGGACCGGCGTCGCTCCACAGGACCCGACCGCTGTGTTTGTCGAGCGCCAAAAAGCTCGGTGCCCCCGGGTTCACGACGGTTTTGTCGTCGCTCCCGACGCCGTTCGAGGTTCCCGTGATCAGCATGTCTCCGAGAAGGAGCGGCGAATTCGAGGCCATGTTGTGCGGAACGACCCCGAGTTCCTTTCGCATGTCAAAGGTCCAGAGCACCTCCGGTTTTTTCGATCCCGCCCGCGGTTCGACGGCGAGGCAGACGACTTCGCAGCGGTTCGAAACAAACCAGAGCTTCCCGCCTTCCACGACCGGATTGGAACATATCCCCTGCTCCGGCCAGTCGATCGAACCGTCCTCCAGTTTTGCGGACGAGTATTGCCAGAGGAAATCGCCCGAACCGGCGTCGAAACAGAGCAGGACACCCAGATCGGTCGTCGAGGGATACTCATCCTCCAGATAGGCGCCCCGGTTGTTCGTCCCGATAAGAACCCGGCCGTCGGCGAGGATCGGCGTTCCGTAACAGACGTCGCCGAGACGCTTGTACCATGCGATTCGCGAATCGTTTCGTGAACCGCTCCCGTGGGCATTAGCGCCCCGGGAATCATTACCCCGGGAATCGTCGTCGCCGACCCAGCGACCGCTGCGACGGTCGAACTTGCCGGAGGGCCATGTTTCCGGGAGCGTCGGCGAATCGCCCGGAACACGACTCCGTACATGATTCCGTTGAGCCGTTTGCCCCCAGCAGACGATCGTTTTCTCCGTGTCCGCCGCATGCAAACGGACGGCAAGAACGGCGAAAACGACGACGAAAACCGTAAACAAGAATCTCATTGCCGGTGGTATACTGAAAACCTTTGGAATTTCCCGAAGCCGACTTTCAAGGAGCTCGTTTTCACGAAAAGTAAACGGGCGGTTCGAGCGGGCTGTGTTGACCCACGACTCAACCGGCTTCGATCTGAAAATGGGGAACACGGCGTCGGAGCGGGCCGGTGTCAACGCGGTAGTGTCAACAGACCGGTGTGTCATTCGTCCGGATCGCTGTCCTTCCAGACCATGGGTCGCCTATACCGGGCTTCGACACGCAGGGCGCATTCGCCGTTCTGGAAAATACGGACCGTTCCGCTCGACTGGCTGACTGCGATCGCGATCGCCCCGGTGGTCCGGCTGATCGCGGCGGCGGCCCAATGCCGTGCCCCGAGACCCTTGCTGAGCGTAATCGTCGCCGTATCCGTATCGAGATACCGACAGGCCGCGACGACCGTCGCGTCGGGAGCGATAATCAAAGCGCCGTCCAATTGGGCGATTTCCTTGATTCCTTCACGGACCTTGGCGTCCGCAAGATTGCGCTCGGAACGCTGGTATCCCCGCACCGGATCGAAGCCGGCCGGTTTGCTCTGGGCCAACACCCGGCGGGTATCGCCGACGACGAACAAGGTCCCGACCGCTTTTCCTTCGCGGCCTTCGCTTCCTACTTCGACTGCGAGATCGACGACCAGTTTGAGCGTTTTCAACGGGACTTTGGCATCCAGTTGCCGGAGATCGCGACCCGAAAGCCGGTCGAGGTGTTCGACCAGGTTGATGACGCTGATCGAATCGAGCACGTTCGGGTCGAATCCGCTGTACAAGGCGATGATCCGGGTCCCCGGCGGCAGGTATTCATGGACGACCGCGTCGAGAATCGCATGCGCCAACCGGTCGTTGACCGTTGTTCCTTCACCGAGTTTGACGATGGTCGACTTGAAACCGTGGTCCTGGGCTCCCGCGAGAACCTCCGGCCGCGACGCGGCTAAAATGACGTTTATCTCCCCCACCATTCTCCGCAGCCGCGCCCAATCGAGCGACCCTTCGAGAAAAATGAGAATCCCCGCCGCGTCCAGTCGTTCGTTTGCATGAATGATCGTTTCAAGGAGATATTTGAATTGTTCTGTGAATTTCAGGGGCTCCATGCGGAATCGAACCTTATCTTTATCGAAGCCGGGCGGATTTGCGAAGGCTTCGCGAAAATTTCAACGGTTTCCAGTGTAAAACGGACGGAAAACGGACGCAATCGCCGTCATCTCCGGCGGCGGCTCCGAAAACGTGCGATTAGTCCCAAACTCCGTTATATCATAAACCGTTTGAAAACTTTTGGCAACAGGCCCGCATGTCCAAGTTGACCAAAAAACCCGTTTCAGGCGGGCGGGAGACAGAAAGAGGGGATTGACAAAGAAACGGCACAAATCGATAATAGATGGCGCCGTTGGTTTCCCGTTTTCGAACGGATCGTATCCCCTTGCCTGCACTGTTTCCATGAGTCGTCGAGAAGATTTTGCCGGATTGTCGGTCGCCGTCATTACGCCGTTCAAGGACGGAAAGGTCGATTTTGCCAGGCTTCAACAACAAATCGAATTCCAGATCGACGCGGGTACGACCGCCGTCGTGCCCGGTGGAACGACCGGGGAATCCCCGACGCTCTCTTTCGAGGAACACGAGGCCGTCATCAGGGCGGTCGTCGAAGCGGCGGCCGGAAAAATCAAGGTCATGGCCGGAACGGGAGCCAACAGCACCGAGGAAGCGATTTCGTTGACCCGGTTCGCGGCAAAAGCCGGAGTCGACGCGGCCCTCGTCGTTGCGCCGTACTACAACAAACCGATGCAGGAAGGATTCTACCAGCATTTCAAGGCCGTCGCGGCCTCGGTCGACATCCCGATCTGCCTTTACAACATTCCCGGCCGGACCGGCCGGAATATCGAACCGGCAACCATCGTCCGGCTCGCGGAAATCCCGAATATCGCACTGGTCAAGGAATCGACCGGATCAATGGACCAAGCCTCAGCCATTCTGGCGGCGACCGACATGACCGTACTCAGCGGCGACGACAGCCTGACCTTGCCGTTGATGGCGCTCGGCGCGCGCGGGATCGTTTCGGTCGTCGGCAACATCGTTCCCAAGGATGTCCGAGCCCTGTGTGAAGCCTTCGACCGGGGCGATTCGGCCCAGGCCAAGGCGTTGCATTACAAGCTGTTTCCGCTCAGTCGCGACATGCTTTCACTCGCGACCAATCCGATCCCGGTCAAAGCCGCCATGCGGATGCTTGGCACGGATACCGGCGACTTGCGGTTGCCCATGACGCCGTTGCCCGGGGAAGACGTCGCCAAACTGCGTGAAACGCTCTGTGCCTACGGATTGGGCGGTCAAATCCGGGCTGACTGATACCGCAAACAGGGCCAAACCGGTCGTTTCATCGACGAACATAACAGCCGGTCGAATTGACAATTGATAATGAACAATGGACAACGGGAGACGCAAGCGGATTCTTGACCGCAACGTTTGAATTGTGCATCTTCGTTATCAATTATCCATTGTCAATTATCCTCACTCCTTTCCGGCTGTTATGTCGGACGTTTTCAGTCTGGTCGAGGCACGCACCGGATCTATCTTTCGATGACGATATTCAACGTGCCGCGATCTTTTTGCGAATCGTAGGTGATGCCCGAGGTTTCCGCCCGGGTGTATTTGTCGGGAAGCGCTCCCGTGATCCGGCCCTGCGCATCCTCAACGACGGCATTGGCAATGTAGCCGAGATACCGTCCTCGTTTCAAGCCGTCGCCGGGCCGAATTTGATAAATACTGAATTCGCCCTCCGGATTCAAATCGCCGATCCCCTGGCATTGATCGTTCTGCAAAATGACCATTCCGCCCTTGAGGGGCGTGCCGTCGGAAAACGTGACCCGACCGGTGACCTGGGGATTACCGCAACCTGTCAGGACGGTCAGGAAGAAAAACGCGAAGCAATACGATTGGATACGATTCATGGGATCCGTTTTTTTCGTGGTACGAATTGTTGTTTGGGCTTTCGCCGGAAAACCTCAGCTCGTGTCGACAACCTCTATTTTGGAGACTCCGTCGGATTACCGTCGTCGACGCAGGCGAACTTGACGAGAATGTAAGGGTCCGTCATGACGTTAAAGGCCCGGACAGAACCGTCGCCGAGCACGAAATGACAGATGCCCGGATGCCAGGAACCGAAGCAAAAAAACATGGACGGCCAATCGTCCATGGTCCCCCCCGCCGGTGACGTCGTGTATTGGGCGGGACCGCGCGCCAGGATCATCCCGGCCGTATCGGAAAAATTGGCTGCGCGATTTCTCGCGGGGCTCCCGAACGTCGCACTCGTATCGTGGAGGCTCCAAACGGTGCAATCGATTTTCACCTTGCGATTCTGGGACGAGCCGAACGCCGTACCGCTGATATTGAAAAGCGGCATCTCCAGCTTCGTGTCGCATTTCTCGAAAACGTCCTGCGGAATGTATTTTTCCCCGATGAGCGTCTGGTTGGAGCTGCCGTCGGCCCACCAGGCCATCGTATCGCGGGGTGTCCAGGACAGGAATTGATTGTTGACCTGCGTTGCGTCCACGCCGGCCGGGTACTGGATGATCGGCAGCCGGAACGGACCGTCCGACGTCGAGGGCGAATTGAGATGCGAACTCCAAGCGCCGTCGGCATTCGTCTCAGGAGCGGCCCTGCCGAGAATGTGCGGACGGTCGTATCTCCCACAGAAGACGACGCTGAAATCGCCGAGCGGCCCGGCGAGCGAAGTCGCGATCCCCGGATCGTAAAACCGCGCTCCGCCGGCGCGGCGCGACGGGCAGAAGTAAAGCGGAGCGCTCGATGTCTGCTTTTTGATTTCCTCCGTCCAAGGGGTGGAACCCCCGTAAACGCCCCATTTGGTGCAGAGGCGGAAACTGAGTACCGGAGAAACCTCGGTCAGCAGATCGTATGTCGCTTGTTGTTCATAGAAAGGCGACAAAATGGGGAACAGCGACAGTTTCTCGGAACCGAGATGCGAGGGCGGCAACCCGGAATTCGCATCACTAAAATGATGGACGGCGAGTCCCCATTGCTTCATGTGGCTCGTACACTGCATCCGTCTTGCGGCTTCGCGGGCAGCCTGGACGGCGGGCAAAAGAAGGGCGACCAACGTACCGATGATCGCGATGACGACAAGAAGTTCAACGAGCGTGAACGCNNCCCCCCCCGATTTAACACGTTTGGCTTTTTCATGTCAGATTTTCTCCAGACGCTTGGATGCTCTTCGAAAAACGATACGACGGTCCCAACGACACCACCTCGACCCCACCGTGATTGTAATCGGCGAATGTTGACCGTGCAAGTCAAAAATTCGGAAAAAAACACCAAAAGTCTCTCGCTTGCCGTTCGCGGCCTGTCAGGCGGGCGGGATGAAGATACTCGACATGCCGCTCGGGACATGGGAATGATACATGCCGCCGAGCATCTCGAATTCGACGATTTCCGCGGCATGATGCATCGCTTCGATGATCGTATGGTGAATATTCTTTTCACCGATCCGCTCGATGAGGCCGAACCGGTTGATCACCCGCATCGGCTGGGACCGCAATCCGGAAAACAGGATCGTCGTATTCCCACGGTGCGCGAGGATGAGCAGTTCTTCCAGCGCGTGGAGGCCCGAAACGTCCATTGCCGGGACGTTTTTCATGCGGAGGATGACGACGCGGATGTTCCGGTTGTCGATCGCGTCCTGGAATTTTCCCGCGGTCGCGAAAAAGAACGGGCCGCTGATATCGTAGACCCGGACGCCGTCGGGGATGTCGAAAAGCTGGAGCGTCGAACGATCCTCCGTCGGGTCCTCCTCGCTGACCACATGCAGCCGGTTCGCGAGATTGCCCGTCGTGAAAAGCTGCTCCATCCGGTGCATGAAAAGGAATGAGGCCAGGATGAGGCCGAACGGAATGGCGATCGTCAGGTCGAGAAACACGGTCAGTAAAAACGTGAGCACCATCACGGCGATATCGCTCTTGGGGGCGCGGAACATTTTGACGAAAATGGCGTACTGGCTCATGTTGATCGCGACGGTGATCAGGATACCGGCCAGGACGGGCATCGGGATCATCGCGGCGAAATTGCCGAAACAGAGCACGATGAGGAGCAGGACGACCGCGTGGATGATTCCGGCGACCGGTGTCCGGCCTCCGTTGCGGATATTGGTCGCGGTCCGGGCAATCGCTCCCGTGCTGGGAATACCGCCGAAAAACGGAGTGATGAGGTTCGCGGCGCCTTGCGCGATCAATTCCGTGTTGGATCGATGGCGGGTCCCGAGCATTCCGTCCGCGACGACGGCCGAGAGCAGCGATTCGATCGCTCCGAGCATCGCGATGGTGATCGCGGCGCTGACGATCACGTTGAGGCGGCCCAGGTCGAAGGTCGGCAGCGCGAACTCGGGAAAGCCCATCGACAGGGAAATCGGGTCTTGCCCGAGCGGTCGGCCGATCGTGTCCACCGGGATGTCCAGCACGGCGACGAGAATCGTGCCGACGAGAACGGCGACAAGCGAACCGGGAATGCGGTCCGTCAGTTTTCCGACAAGGAAGATGACGGCCATCGTCAACAGGGCGAGCGCGCAGGCGTACCAGTTGATCGTCCCGGCGTATCGGGCAAGCATGGCGAGCTTGTCGATGAATTCTCCCGGCAGTTTTTCCCCTTCCGGCAGGCGGATTCCGAAAAACATCTGGAGTTGGGAAACCGCAATGACGACGGCGATTCCGGAAGTAAAACCGAGCGTAACCGGGTAGGGAATGTATTTGATCAGGTTCCCCAGGCCCGTCAGGCCCATGATGACCAGGAGGCAGCCGGCGATGATCGTCGCGCACAGGAGGCCGTCGATTCCGACACCCGGTTTGCTCACGATCCCGAAAACGATGACGATGAAGGCCCCGGTCGGTCCTCCGATCTGGACTCTCGAACCGCTCAGGCAGGAGATGATGAAGCCCGCGATGATGGCCGTATACAAGCCGCGCTGGACCGATTCGGGACCGGGCCCCAGGGAGGCGATTCCGAACGCGATCGCCAACGGCAGGGCGACGATGCCGACGANNGATGCCGGGAATATCCTTCCCGGAACATCGAAAAAAGCTGTGGACGGAAGACTTTTTTAAGGCGCGGCCAAAGAACGTTGTCCATGAAATTCCCCGGAAGGACGTGGAAGTGCGCAACAGAAAACCTGAAACACGCGCTCCATTGTCTCCCGTTTTTTTCAAGCGGGAATGGGGACCGGAGAATCGCCG
>DOMV01000325.1:9384-11888 GCA_003509805.1 Planctomycetaceae bacterium | reverse complement strand
AAAACGATAAAGCGGTTGTTCAGTGAAAATTTTATAAAGTAGTTGAACATATATTATTATGCGAACGTGATTGTTGTCAAACGAATGGAAATTTCAGGGTGTGCGCCAGCGACCAGCGGGAGCGGGTTTCGTCAACGGTGCGGCAGCACCGACCGGCTGGCGGTCCTACCGCCTTAGTGGACATGGTCGCCGTGTTGGATGCCGCCTCCTCCGGCGTTTTTCTGATTCGCGGCGTCAAGGGCGGCGAGAATGAAACTCGCTCCCTTCGTGGCGACCTTTGCGCCGGGAAAGACGGAGCCGTCGTTGGCGATGGCGATGACGTCCTTCGTTTGATGAATCACATGAACGGGCTTTTTACGCCAGATTCGCTTGTCTTCTTCGTTGCCGACCCATTCGAAGACGCACATTTCGTGCAAATCCTTGGCGACGGCATCGACGGGCAGCACGATACAATCCGGGAGCGGTTCGTATTCGACGTTCAGTTCGCAGCGCTGTCCCGGCTTGAAATGCCATTGCGTATACCGTCGCAAATTGCTTTCGCCATTGACCTGGTAACCGATGAAACGATTCTTCAAGTCGACGTAACAATAAAGCGTTCCGCTGCTCGTGTCGATCTTGTTGTCGATGGATCGCAGGAACAGGTTGTTGACGATTTCACGGGCCCCCCGGCCATCTCCACCGCCCTCGAACGAGGCCGTCACGCGGCTTTTCGAGGCCAAGGCGTGAGCCAGCGGCTTTTCGTTGATCGCGAAAACTTTCCCTTTGATCGCGAGTTTGCAGTAATCGGATAGTTGACAGAGCGAATCACCGACGGCGATGTTTTTACCAGTCGTTACGTAAAGTTCGTCGATAGTGAAAACATGTTCCTCGTCGTCCGCATGGGCTGCCGAAGCGATGTTGGCCTCTTGTTCAAGGGATGGCGCATAGACCGTCATGTTGCGAATGATCCGGCCGGTTTTCTCCAGCGAATTCGCGACATCCGCTTCGCTCAAACCTTGCAGCAGCAGGAGATTTTTTTGGATTTCAATATCGGAATCGATCTGGATTTTTTCGTAATCCAGGTCGCGCTTTTGCTTGGGGACGATCTGCGAATCGAGTCCGGCCAGACGCTGGAGTTCGGCGGTATTGATTTCCCGCTTTTTCAGCAGGGCCAAAAATTCCGTTTGCGCTTTGACCACCTCCTGTTGATTGAGCAGTATGTCGAAAAGCGGTTCGCCCGGTGCGACGGCGACGCCGGACTCGTGATGAATTTTCGTGACGACACCGGAGACGGGCGACGGCACGGTGATTGTCGAGAAGCCGGGCCGCTCGACGACGACGGCGGGGAACGTGAGCGATTTGTAATAATCGACCGCTTCGACCGTCGTAATCGCCGAATCGTCGATTCCCATGTTTCGGGCCGCGATCGGGCTGAACGCGATTTCGACGGCCTGCCCCTGAACCGGTGCGGCAGCTTCGTCATGGTCGTGATCGTCATGGTCGTGATCGTCATCGTGCGGTAGAAAACGCTCGAACATCGTACCTTTGGCGACATCGTGAAGGCCCGTCCGGACGGGCTTGACAGTCGAAACCAGAACATAGATTGCTCCGACGCAAACGATCAGGATCAAGGCAAAGGCGGTGCTACCCCGTAAGAATTTTTGTGATAAATTTTTCATGGTATGGAAGAACGTGTATTGGGATCGTGATAGACTTTTGCCGCCAAGCGCCGTCCGGCGCGCAGAGACGTACAGACAGGACAGACGAAGCGAGCGCCGGTCGAATCAGATCAAGAGCAACCCGTAGAGCAGGTGCAAGCGCAAGGGAAGCGCAGGAGAAGGAGCCGAGACGGTCTCATAAAAGCCGGTCGAAACCGACGGCGGCGTTACGGGAACGGTGCAAACGAAGAACGAGATCGGAGCCTGTAACTGTTCCAAGGCATCATCGGCACTCCGTGGCGGGCTGATCGCCTGTTGGCCGCTTCCGTTGCATCCGTGGTCGTGGTCACACGGATCGTCCTGACAACAGCAGCAGTTCGAATTCAGTGGCTCATCCGTCGCGTGGTGGTGCGCATGATCGTAGTGACCGCCCGGGTGAGCGTGATGCGAATGCCGAAGCGTAAGGAGTGCATCGGCCATGTCGCCGGATTCGTACTCCGAGCAATGAACATGGTCGCAGCAATAGGCATGCCCCCCTGCCAAGGTATGCAGGAAAGCCAGCAGGACGACCAGATATTTGAGTGAAGCGGGGTAGCGGTCCATTGAATCTAACGAAAAACAAGGGCGTCAATCGTTGAATTTATCCGATTTGGGCGATTTGGTCAAGATGAATCTCGACGTTCATTCCGTTCCCGGTTTTTCCAACCCGCCCGACAAAAGGGCTCCTTGTAAAAGGACTTGCGACTCCATCAGGGCGTTCAGGTTGTCGAGGTATTCGACTTGCACGGTCGAAAGCGTCCGCTGGGCATCGAGCAGTTCCAGCGAGCCGTACTCGCCGCGACGGTAGGCGGCGAGCGCCAAATCCAG
>DOMV01000325.1:0-9328 GCA_003509805.1 Planctomycetaceae bacterium | reverse complement strand
GCGATGAGACGTTCCAAGCGTTCTACGTTCCGATACGAAGCTGCCAATTCCGACTTCGCACGTTGAATGTTCCCCTGATTCCGGTCGAAAATACGGATCGGAACCGCCACGCCGAGCGAAAACTCACCCTGCTTCGTTTCGGTATTGTAGGCGATTTTCGCGTTGGTATCGTAATCGATCCCGGCTTCGGCACATTGCTGCTGCACGCGCGCCTTGGCCGTTTCCACTTCTGCATACGCCTGCCGCAGTTCCGGGCTGACAGCCTGAATTTCCGCGAGCAAAGTCGTCTCGTTCAGTTCGGGCAACAACGTCTCGACCGGATCGGTAATCTCGATCAGCCCGTTTTCCGGTAGGGCGATCAGGATCGCCAGTTCTTTGCAGGCGGTTCGGTAGGCGATCTCCGTATCTTTCAGGGCGATTTGTGTACGTTCCGACTGAATTTTGATGTCGAGGAAGAAGGACCGACCGATTTCTTTTGCTTTGAGCAGTTCGCTTCCCGCCCGTTGAGATTCCTGCGAAATCCGAGTCAACTCTTCTAAAACCAACCATTTACGATATGAGAACGCCACGCGGTAGGCCGCGAGCATGGAGTCGTTCATCGCCTTTTGACACTGTATTTGTTGCGTTTGGCAGGCCGCCTGGTATTCGCGGTTGACCGTCGATTGCCGGGCATCGCGTTTGTATTTCGGCGTGATCGGTTGGCTGAACGTCACGCCCTGCTTTCCGGCATAATCCTCGGTGATCTCTTCCGCGCTGTACCCGACGGACGGATTCGGTTTCAGACCGGCTTGAACCCACACCCCACGTAACGCTTCCGCTTGTCGGGCTGCTTGCTGAACGCCGGGATGGTTGCTCGTCGCCATACCGCCGACCTCCGCAAGCGACATCAGTCGCTTTGGCAAGGCTGCGATTCCAGTGATCGGTCTGGTGGTAGGGAGTATCGGTACTTGAGGCAATTGATTCCCAAGAGTCGGCGTCGGCATCGGAGCCCTCGGCCCTGTCGCCGGAGCCGGAACATTGCCATCGAACGTTGGAACCGGAGCCAGAACCGGCCCTTCTGCGGAAACAGTCGCCGAGGCCGTCGCAATGGGCGGGAACGGCGTCGAAACGACATAGCGATTACGTTGGGAGGTATCCGGCAACGGTAACGAGAATTGGACTGATGGTCGTTCCGTTGATTGTTGCGCAAAGGCTGTCTCGGTCTGAAGTGTCAATACGGCGCTGCCGGACAAGGTCAGTACCGCCAAGAAGTAGGAGTAGGTGATGCGATTCATGGAGATGTTCCTCTGGAATGTGTTGCCAGTGCGAGATTTGACGTTTATGCGCGCAGCAGGAAACCGCAGGCGAAAAACACGGTGATGTCGAAAATGATCGAGAGCGGTACGAACGACCGGCTCGGCGTCGGTATCAAATCCGCAGAGTGCGGTAGAGAAGGTTCAAATCCCGGTTGGGAAGAGGAACAAATGGCAGGAACCGATCACGAACCATCGCCAACGGCGGGACAATCGAGAGCGTTTGGAAGTCTGCAATGTCGAAGGAGATCGGGCCGGTGAAACGCTTAAACGAAACCCCGTAAGCGGCTTTCGTGGTCGCGGCATCCGTTTGATCGGCGCAACAAACAAAGCAGTGATGTTGATGCCGTTGGGAATCTTCACCCTCGGAACACCAACCGTGGAACATTCGGCAATCGGTATGCGAACCGTGACCGAAAGAATGCTGATGCGAGTGAGTATGCGTCAGCAATTCTTCGGCGGAAACGGGACGCTCATGCTCGAAAGCGATGCAGAACCCCACCCGTGGAAAAACCACGGAGACGGTCATGATCGCCAACAGCGACCAGCGTATCAGGGAATTCTTGTCGATTCGCAGCATTTTGCCTATTTTCCACTCGGAGACAGTATGAGACTTCCAATTCTATTGTTCGGCAAAATCCGGCGATAAATCAAGTGGAAATTGATAATGAGGCAAATTGGTCGCGGCGGTATCTCGCTCATTGCAAAAATGACCGGCATGGATAAACGCACGGTGAGCAAAGGGGTACGAGAACTCCAAAACGGCGAAAATCCCGGCGAAGGTCGTCAGCGAAAACCCGGTGGAGGACGTAAAAAGTTGACGGAAAACCCGGCGAACCAAGACCGTCCATAAAATCAAAGGGCTGTATTTCGGAAATACGTCAACAAGCACAACATGCTCCGGGACGCTCCGACGGAAATTATTCGTACACATAAATTCCGAAAATGGGTCGCCGAGGTCCAACTTCCCGTCGTCGGCGGGTTGCGGCGTGGTGTTGGCATTGCGGAGTATTCATTTGACGGAATCTTTTGGGCGAAGCTGACCCGCTACGGAATTCCCGGCGCAAAAAATTTCGGCCCGAAACTCGAACAAGAGGAAACGATCAACAGCATTGCGTAGCCGCACCCAAACCTTGTGTAGAGAATACCCAACACGATAAACGCTCCTCCAATGTAGCCCCAAGGACTTTCGCCGTTTTTTTTTTGCCGGAACATTCACATCGAAATTTCGTTCGCTATTTTGGAACCGCATGCGGATCGTTCGTCAGGAAAAATTTATCGACAAGGCCGTCCCGTTCTCGCGGCAAAAGCGATAAACGCCAGACGCCTTGGTCGAGTTGCATCGGTACGGGTTCTTTGCGATTGTCGAACGTCAAACGAACCCATCGCCATTGCGGACCGATGCCCAAATGCCAGTCGCCCCGGGCGCCCGGCATCAACAGATCGGAACTACCGGACTGCTTCGACCAGGCGGCGAAAACCGAATCGTGATCCATGTCCGTCGCGAAAACCCGCGCCCAAAGATAATAATGGTCGCTTTTTTTCACGTCAAGTTGCCAAGATATTTCGCTGTTGACGCGCACCATCCGCCCCCCGGAAGCGTTTCGATCTTTTTCGTACACCGCATCGGAAAGGCTGAAACCGGTTTCCGCTTCCCATGTCGTTCCTTTCGGCCTCACGTTGATCGGCTTGTGTTGTTTCAATCGGGTGACGGCAGGCAATGATTCCAATAGCGGTCGCCCCAAATCCTTGCCGTCGAGCGTTAAAACGCCGTTCGGTCCGGACGGATTCGTCGCGACTCGAAACCGATGATTGACAAGCCCGACACCACTGACACCGAGCGGACCATCCGTTCCGGCGACTTGGATTTCGATTCGATCTTCCGACGATGGGGCGTCGAGACGATTTATCTTTGCGTTTTCAAAGTCGCGACACCAACGCTTGAATTTCGCGTCTGTATCGAGGTTCGAGCCGATCCGCAGCCAAAACGCCGCCGCGGGCATGATTTTGAGAGTTTCTCCTGAAACCGGAACACCTTTCGGCCAATGGTCGATTGTCAAACGGTAAACGCCGTGTCGGTTTCCATCATCGACCAGCGAGGTTGCGGTTTGAAAACCGTCCTTACCGCGAGCCAAAAGAACACGAAGGCCGATCACCCTGTTTCCATAGCGAAAAAATACCGGGCCGTCGTCCATCTTCAAGGTTTTCCCCTGCAAATCAAGCGATTTTCCGTTTTGAACGATCGAATCCGGTTTTCGAAACACGAAATGCGATTGAACATTGGTCAACACGGGATCCTTGAGCGATTGCTCCTGGTATACGACGACGCCCAGCGCGTCGACCGTCCGTTGCGCCCCCATCCAGAAAGCGTCCATGTGTAAGGCTTTGCTGTGTCCGTCGCCCGTCGCGAACTTTTTCGTACCATAAGGGTCTTCTCGGCCGTCGGCCACGAAATAGCATCGGGGCGACATCGCCGGCATTTCCTTCGGCATGGTGTCGAAATCGGCCAAATCCACGGTCAAATCGATATTCTGCCGACCGCGATTGGCCTGTCCCGATGTTCCGAGCGCGATGTCCTCCAGCATGTAGGTGCCTGCCCATTGCCCCGTTCCGCGTCCCCAACGCCGCATCACGAAACGCGGATATTTTTGATTGAGCGCCAGGATGTTTTCATCCGGTCGATAGGGAACGGGCCTGGAATTCAGGTAGTTCCAATTCGTCGTTTTCGTTTTCGGAGCCAATCCGACAAATTCGTTCAGCCGGGCCGTATCGCCCTGTCCCAGCCAATAGCTCGTCGTCCGGCTCTGCGCTCCGGCCTGCCGCAAAGACGGACTGTACCAATGCAAAGCGAGATCCGTCCAGAAATAATCGAGTAGCGACTTGAACGCTTGTTTGGTCGCTTTTTTGGCAACATGTCGATAACCGAGTCCGAGCGTGTCCATGTCGATCGGATAATAACCGGGGCTGTTGTACTCGGCGATGCCATGGTCCCAAAGGACCGCGATCAAATCGTCCAAACGTTTTTCGCCTTCGGCAACGGCATCGGGCCGGTCGAATTCCTGGCCGAGCAGGATTAAATGTACGGAATTATAGATCGTGATGTTCGTGTAATCCGGCGAAACACGATGGCTGAGGCAACCGTCGACGGCCCGGCGCATGATTCGCTCCAAAATTTCCCGGGCTTCGCGGGGAAGCCGATCCCGTGCCTCGAACCAAATCGGCAGCGCCTGGGCCATGACGAAATCGACGGCATTGGGATCGGTCACTTTTTCGCTGCGCCAATACCAGCGAAAATTGCCGAATGTTTTGCTGCCGGTTTCCTTGTCCTGCAATTCTTCCAAGGCTGTCCACATCGGCAGGATATGTTCCAACGACGGTTTTCGATTTTCCGGCAGATCGAGATCGGCCATGACCAGCACCTTGGCATAACCGATCAGCGGCATGATTTCCAACTCCGGCCAACGATTCGACTTGCCGACTCGTTTGGCGTAGTTTTCGGCAACGGGAACGGCTCGGGAATAATACTCTTCGAGTCGCTCTTTGTCCATGGAGAGAACATTGGTCGGCCATAGAACGATGAGCGCGATAACGGCAATAAATCGATTTTTCATGCGACGATTCCTTACTGAAGGGGAAATGTCTTGCCTTACCAAAGATTGTACGGCTCGCATGAAAATGATTCAAGTGTTGTCTCGGAGCGACACGAACGAAACAAGTATTTTCCAATGTATACTGGAAACGCGGTGACATTGGTCGTTTGGCGAAGACTGCCTGCCGCACTCGCTCGCCCCTAACTTCTGTTTGTATAATGACATAAACGGATCGTTCGAGCGGCAGGCGATTGTACGCGGGAAAAAACATGCCGTAGTTTCAGGCCGTTTACGGTATACTCGTTACGTTCGCGAATCAACCGTGCATTCTCCGATTCGCCGGAAGACGGGCGGTGGTATCGCCGCCGGTCGCTCATTCCCGGATCACGGCCAGGATTGCGCTCAACCGCGCTTCATCGACGTCGCGGAGAAGAATCCGCTTACGGCGGGAAGTCTCGCCGGCGATCAACTCCAATTGCGATTTGCGAAGGCCCAGATATTCGGCAAGATATTCAATAACGACCTTGTTCGCCTTTCCCCGCTCGGGAATTTGTGTTACACTCACCTTTATCGAACCGTCCCGGTCCCGGCGCACCTCGTTCCGCCGCGAACCGGGTTGGGCCGTAACGGTAAGTACGAGTCCTTCAGGCCGCGTTTCCAACGGCAACGTCATGATCGTCCTCCAATCGATAATCCTGTGCGACTGCGTCTACGTCGATGCGGATACGGGTAAAATGGTGATCGCGGGCACATTCCACGAAATCACGGTCGGAGAAACGCCGACAGGTTACCCCGAACGGGCGGCCGTCCTCTACCTCGCCTTCAGGGATGTTCGCAAGGACTGTTCCTTCGAAATCGAGTTCGTCGACGTCGCAAACAACAAGACGTTGCTCCATTTCGAAACCTTTAAGCTTCACGCCGCCTCTCCGTTCGAAACGGTTGAACTGGCGGTCCCGCTCCCGGAATTGCCGCTTCCACAACCGGGTCCCTATTCCTTCGACGTCTTTTGCGAACAGGCTTTCCTCGGAACGCTGAGAATCAAGGTTGTCGAGGAAAAGGAGGCGGAATAACCGTCGATCCGGCGACCAACATCGGCTGTCGGCATCGATATCGGCATACACCGTTCGGGACGACGTTTTTTTATTCCCTGTCCTCGATCGGGACATAGTGCGTGAGATTGTTTCCGGTATACAACTGCCGCGGCCTGATGATCCGCTGGCCCGCATCGTCATGCTGCTCTTTCCATTGGGAAATCCAGCCCGGAAGTCGGCCGAGCGCGAAAACAACGGTGAACATGTTCGTGGGAATGCCCATCGCCCGCAACAGGATGCCACTGTAAAAATCGACGTTCGGGTAAAGTTTCCGGTCGATGAAATACGGGTCGGCCAGCGCGATTTCCTCCAGTTTCCTCGCGATATCGAGCAAGGGATCGGGCGTTTTCAGGGCGGCGAACACCCGGTCGCAGGCCGCCCTGAGGATTTTGGCGCGGGGATCGTAATTTTTGTAAACCCGGTGACCGAAACCGTAGAGGCGGAACGGGTTCGCCTTGTCCTTGGCCGCTTCGAGGCAGTCCTCCGGCGTCATGCCGCCCACGTGGATGCCTTCAAGCATTCGCATCACTTCGACGTTCGCCCCGCCGTGCAACGGTCCCCATAACGCACTGACCCCGGCGGCGCAGGAAGCGAACAGGTTCGCCCGCGCGCTGCCGACGACACGGACGGTCGCGGTACTGCAATTCTGTTCGTGGTCCGCATGGAGGATCAGCACGAGATTCAGCGCGTCTTCAACCGCTTCGCTCACTGTGTACTGGAGGTGCGGAATCGAGAACATCATGTGCAGGAAGTTCGCGCAATACCGCATGTTCGGGTCGGGATAGGTGAACGGCAGCCCCTGGGAGCGACGGTAGGAATAGGCGGCGATCGTCCGCGCTTTGCTGACCAGCCGCGCGACGGCCTCGACGAACAACTCGTCATCGCCGAGTGGAAGGAATTTCTCGTGATAGCAGGCCAATTGGCTCAACATGGCCGAGAGAATTGCCATCGGCGGCGACTTCGGCGGCAGGTCATTGAATTGGCGTCGAATCCCTTCATGCAACAATTCATTATCGGTCAAACGCGTGCGAAAATCGGCCAACTCGTTCGTAGTAGGCAGTTTGCCGAAAATCAAAAGATAGGCGACTTCGACGAAATTCGGTTTCGGCCGGTCGAATTGCTCAATCGGAATCCCGTGATAGCGCAAAATCCCCTCATCACCGTCGATATATGTGATCGTACTTTTGCAGAACGCCGTATTGGCAAGCGACGAATCGAATGTCGTGAGTCCGTGCTCTTCGTAAAGCCTGCTGATGTCGACCGCCTTGCCTCCCTCGGTGCCGTTCAGCACGGGCAATTCGATGGTCTTATCGCCGATAATGAGCTTTGCATACTCCTGATTCATGAGCGTCCCCTTCCATTGTAACTGATCGATAACGACACAACCCGCCAAGGCCCCATTATATGCTTTCGCTTTGAGGATGCAAGCCGTAATTTTCGACCGGCCGAAAAGGGAGAATGGGCGATTTGGCGGCGATTAGGGAAATGCGGCGAATGAAAACGGCATAAAATGACGCCTCTCCACGGAAAACGAACTTGACTCCTTGCGGCTCACTTCATATACTGCGCCGTTTCCGGTCGGTGTGTCATGCCGCAAAACGCCCGCTGAAAAGACCGTCTGAAAAAAAACAGACTGTCCCGGTGTCGCTGGAGATGGGAGATATACTGGAAACGCGGTGACATTGGTTGCCTGGTGACATTGGTTGCCTGGTGAAGACTGCCTGCCGCGATCACTCGCCGCAACGTCATTGTAAATATCGAGTTGCACGTTTCGTTCGAGTGGCTGGCGATTGTTCGCGGGAACCGTTTCAGGCCGTTTGCGGCATATCGAGCGACGGAATCATCCTGCCGCGATCCGGTTTGTTTTGAAACGGACAAGGAAGTCGATCATGAAAACGCGACGCATGTTTTTGAAATACACGGCCGCAGCCTTCACCGCGATTCTCGGCGGAGGCGTGTGCGCCGATGCGAGTCTCCCGGCCCAGGAACGAAAGGATTCTTCCGAAGAGAATTTGACGCCCGAGATCGTTTGCAGGACGCTTTACGTCCGCACCACCGAAGAAGAGGCTTTTGTCGGGAAATGCTTCGGTCTCCGGGATGAAGGCGTGCTCCCCAACCGGATACTTTACACCGCTTATCGGTATGCCGTTAAAAAAACGAAATCGAAACGGTTTTCCTACTTCAAGTACACGATCGTGAAGCTTTGCCGGGAAAACAATGTCGTGCTGGATGACCGTGCCGGATGACCGACCCTTCATGACGTATACCGACAACCGTTGGAATTTCCCGATGCCGACGTTCCGGGATGCCCCCTTCCGGCAAAAATACTGTCCGGAGGTAAATTGGAAACGCGATGAAAACGAACATTTGGTCAAGTCCGCCTGCCGCACTCGCTCGCCTTTAACTTCTGTTTGTGTGATGACATAACCGGATCGTTCGAGCGGTGGGCGATTGTTCGCGGGAGGATTGTCAGGCCGGCTTCGGTATAAAAGGGTACCCGTTCCATGCCGCAGATACGCTTTTTTCCGATGGACCGTTCCACCGAGGTTCCTGTGGGAACAACGCTTTCGGAGGCGGCCGGCGCGGCAGGAATTTCGCTTCGCTACGATTGCGGCGGGAGCGGGACATGCGGCAAATGCCGGATCGAAATCCCCGGTGACCGGGTTGGACCGGATGCGCAACAGGTTTTTCGTGCCGTCCGCGCATGTCAAACGATCGTGGAAGGCGACCTGGTTTGCCGGATTCCGGCCGATTCCCTGCCGGCTGTTCGCATCCAAAGTGTTACGGACAATCGTCTCCGGGCAGGCGAGCCGTTTGCCCCGGTTGCCGCAACGGGAGACTATGGTCTCGCGTTGGATATCGGAACAACCACGCTTGCCCTGCAATTATTCACCCCGGAATTATTCACCCCGGGCTCCATCGACCCGGAATCGGGCATCCCGGGAGTCGTCGTCCGTGAAAATCCGCAAAAACGCCTGTTCGGCGACGACATCATCGCACGCATTCAAAAGGTCTGTGACGATCCGGCCAACCTTCTCGCCCAGCAACAGGTTCTCCTCGAAACGCTTCGGGAAATGATCGCGGAACTGGCGCATGTTCACCGTATCGACCGCCGTCGAATCATGCGCCTTTGTGTCGCGGGCAATTCGGTGATGGAACTTCTGTTGCTCGGCCTCGACGTCGTTTCGCTCGGCAGCGCGCCCTTCGAGCCGGTTCGACGGCGTTTCGAACCGATTCCGTCACGTGCGCTCGGGCTTGATCTCCATCCGGAGGCCGTGCTCGAAGCATTCCCGTTGATCGGCGGGTTCGTCGGCGGCGATTTGACCGCCGGTTCCGTCGCCTGCGGGTTGACGTC
>DOMV01000323.1:3490-9022 GCA_003509805.1 Planctomycetaceae bacterium | reverse complement strand
GTTGCGCCGGTCGTAGCGCCGATTGCAGCGCCGGGATCGCGGCGGCGGGGTCTCGCCTTGGAATCGCGGGCTCGCAGCCAACACGCTCCTCCCCAGAGGGCGAAAGGCAAGAGAACGGCGGAACAGATCGACAGGATCAGGTCGGTCGGCAACGCTGCCATACGGTAGTGCTCGCCGATCAGTTTGATGAGATACATTTCGGCCATGAAACAGGCGAACGTCAGGAGCAACGCATGCAGCGCCGCATTCAACCGGGGCGACCAGAACAAACCCCAGACCGAAAGCTGTAGCGTCATAACGAGGAAACTGACGATAATGTCCCCTTCCATAAAGTCCCCTTCCATGTGGCCCGCCGCTTGGGAGCCGAACCAACACTGAAAGTATTTGGGGTCAAGCAGCAACCAGACGCAGGAAACGGCGCCGATTCCGACCAGGACGACCAGGAGGCCGCAAAGGAACCAGCCGAGTTTGGCGCCCAGCACCGTCGCGCCGGAAACCGGCAACCTGCCGAGGAAGGCGTCGGTCCGTTCTTCCCGCTCGTTTGCAAACAGCATCGCCGAAGCCGCTCCCGCGTACAGGACCGTGAAGAAAATCCCGAGCGCCGTGTAATAGGGGGCGTCGCTGATGTTCGTGTCCTGAAAACACACCAGGAAACAGAAGGTTTGCATCGCGAACGCCATCAGGATGAACGCGAGGCAAAGCGCCCGGTGCTGACGGTACTCTTTCCAAAACAAGGCGCGAAACATCGACATGGCCGACTCCCCGTATTTTTTGGCGCGTATTTTTCCGGAATGAATGTGACAGCCACACGTGTCTTGCTGTCATAGGATCATAGTACACGTTGACTGCAAAACTGTCAAGGGAAATTTCGTCAAAAAAAGGGAAATGCAACCCGGCAATCGAGGGCACGAGCCGGGAACTGTGTTCCCGGAGCCGGTTTTTTTATCGCAAATATCTCATCATGTCATCGGCGCGGGCTTGGGCCTCGTCCCGGTCTTTCGGCTTGATTTGGTAATCGGTACAAACCACGACCGTGATGCAAACGCCGAGAATGCCGATGATGACCACGTCCGCCAAGAGACCAACGAATCCCAAGCCGCCGGCAACCTTCGTTCGCATAGTGATGTAGGAAAACATGACGTCGGGCATCATCGTCCTGAAGAAATTGACCGTTGCGCCGGGCGCGGCGGCGACAATCGCCGTGTAGGCCAACGCAGCCCAGTAGGAGTAAATGGCCGTGACACTGGCGAGGCCACCGGCGATGTATCCGTGGAAGTCAGTCTTCATGCCGCCGAAACGAATCAACTTGCCCGTGACCGCTCCTGCCGAAAAACCGATGATAAAAAGAATGGCGACGAAAACCTTACCTCGCAATCGACCGCTTGAACCGACGACCACACCGCCCACTGTTCCAATAACCGCACACGCGACCAGTGCGAGCAGGAGCATCACGATGGCAAAGGGAAGAAATGGAATGCCGTTCTCGCCAAGATTCGATGGTGACTTTTTTTCTGTTTTCTGCTCCGGTGAAGGAACCGGTTCGGGCCGGACAATGGCAGGCGATTGCCGTTCAAGAGCGATCAGATTGGCCAAGGGGTCGTCGCCGGTTGCCGGAGCCGCGAAATCATAGAGATCGGCTTTTGGAGAGGGTATAGTTGGTTGGTTGGTTGGTTGGGCGCGGCCACTCGTGTTTCAAAAAGTCCTTTGATTTTGCCGGCGGGAACCCAGCTTTTCAGGCCCTCTTTCCACACAAAGCCGTCGGGCGTGATTTCACCGGCGGCGGCCTTTGCTTTCAATTCTTTGTCGGAAAACGGCCCTTGTTTTGCCTCGCCTTTTTTTTGATAATACCATTGTGACGACATGGAAACCTCGTGGGTTTGACGGGGGAAGAACGGAAACGTGACGGCCCCATTGTATATCGAACACCATTGACATTTCCCGAAGCCGGGGTCGCGTGCCGCGACGGGCGGTAGGCTCCCGGCTGTGAGTACACGGCGGTCGCCCGTGATTCGACGCCGTACCGGAACGCCTGCCCTCGAAAAACAACACCGCCCGTCGGGTAAACGGGCGGTCGAGCGGGCTGTGTTTACCCACGACTCAACCGGCTTTCGGTACGATAACATAAACGTATCGTTCGAGCGTCAGGCGAATGTGCGCGGGAAAAAACATGCCGCCGTTTCAGGCCGTTTCCAGTGTATTTGGTCTCCGGGTTGAAAACGGAATCGTCGCGACGGTGTTGCCGTCAGAGCGAAAGGACGTATTCGACCAGGTCGTCGATTTCCTCGTCGGTCAACTTGTCGAGCCGGCCGTCGGTGTCGACGTGCTTCCCCGAACGGATCAGGTCGTGGAGCGTCACGTACCGGCCGTCGTGCAGGTAAGGGGCGGTCCGCCAGCACTCGATCAACGTCGGCGTATCGAATTCCGGGGAATGATCGACCGGGGAAAGCGTATCGACGTCGTGCCGTTGCAAGTCGGTGAACAACGGTTCCGGGTGGCAGACGGAACAGCCGGTCCGTGAATCGTGGAACAGCAGTTTGCCGCGCCGCGCAGCCGGGCTGAGGTTGCCGTCGATCCGGTAAGGGCTTTCGACCGGGGCGAGGGCTCGCAGGTAGGCGTCGACATCGCGATAATCCTTTTCCGGCAGGTCGATGAACAGGATGCCGTGAAAACCGCTCCGCACGGCGGTTTCGGCGTCGGCGCGGACTCCGTGCGCCATGCAGGGCGGCGTTTCATGCGCCAATACCATGCTTTTCGAATTCTTGGGGTTCCCCATTCCGTCGTTGAGCAGATCCCAGTTCAGGCAGTCGCTTCGGCCGTCCGAATGGCATGATGTGCAGCTTTGCCAATGTTCCTTGCAGACGATCGCATCGTGAAAAAGCATTTCCCCCCGCCGTTCCGGCGTCTTATCCGGGACCGGCCCCAGACGGGCGACCCCGCGTTCGACGACGACGCCTTTCATCGGCGCCAGCGGTTCCGTCGGTTCGAAACGGAGTGGTCCGTCTTTCGGAATCGATTGCGACGTTTCAGGAAGAACCGGCAAACGATGGAGGAGTTCGTCGGCCAGGCGGTTTCGGCTCGGCTCGATCGGTTCGGTCATTTGAAGAACGATTCGCCCGATGCTGTCCTCAAAATACCCGGTGACGTAGACGGTTTCCTTGGACATGACCGCGCGACGCATGCCTTTAAGGCCGAGACGGATGCGCAGCCGGAGCGGCAGGGCGTCCGCGACCGGCGGGATCGGTGTCCGGTTTTCGGCGGCGCTGTTTTCGGCGGCACTGTTTTCGGCCGGGGCATTCGCGTTCAACCGGTTCGGGTCCGTTTGGTAAGGAAAGGTGCGTTTGTCGAGCACGTCGATCATTTTCGCCAGGTTCATGAGCGTGATTTCACAACTGCCCGCGTGGGAAACAACGAGAAAACGCTTGCAGTCGCTGAGCGTGACTCCCCAGGGATTGCCGGCCCCGTAGGCGTAATCGTCAAGGTAAAACACGTTGGCGAACTCTTCTTTTTCCATGTCGAGGGCGAACAGGGCGTTTTCGTTCATCCAGCCCCCGTCGACGTTGGTCGGTATCTGCTCGAAATGGCCGATGTTTCCCGAAGCGAAGGCGTACCGGCCGTCCGGCGAAAGACACAGGTCACGCATGTTGACCGCCCCGCTTCTCGAAATAATCACCTTGGCGGAACCGTCAGCCGTGTTAAAAATGCGGAAACGCGAGGAAATACCCGTGTTGAGCGCGTCGTCTTCCGGAAGATGGCCGACGGCGGCGAGTTTTTTTCCGTCCGGAGTCAGGGCCAGCGCGATCGGTTCCCGCCCCGCTTTCCAGCGCGCCGTTTCGTTTCCTCCGGCAAGGTCGATCACGGAAATATCGCCGCCGAAACGATTTGCCACATAGGCCGTCACGGGGGTTGCAGCTTCTTTATCGTAAGCCATGACGATATCCGTCGGCGTATGGCCGACCCGAATGCGCCGATCGATTTTCCAGGTTTCCAGGTCGATGAGAACCAGTTCGCCTTTCACACCGCCGCCGACGACGGCCACGCACCGGCCGTTCGGAAAGAGCCTCATGCGTTCCGGTGCGATCGGCAACGAAAGAACGACGGCGTTTTCTTTGCCGTCGACATCAACCTTGCGCAGCGACCGGGAATCCTTTTCAAGGATGAGGAGATGCCGGCCGTCGTGTGTGACCGCTATGTCGGAAGGACCCGAATAACGGCATCCGGTCGCCGAATCGTCCGATTCCCCGGCATGGGAAGGGATTGCCGACACGACACACACGACGAGAATACACACGACAAGAACGCACACGGTGAGCGGGGATGCCGTCGCGGCGCCCGAACGGAACCCGGTTCGTCGGGAAATGCGGGACCTTGCGCGTATGTGCGACGAATCGACGGCACAAACGGATTCACATGACATTTTCGATTCCTGATATACCGGGGCGGTTGAGTTTTCCGGTCCATTCGCCTACATTATACAGGAGAGGCCCGCTCGCCGCAATGTCCGATTCAGTGCCAAACCCCTTGTCGATGTACTTGCCCGATCACGTGTCCGATCACCGCATGAAAATATTATTGTTCGGGATGGTCCGCCCGGAATTCGAGCCGGTCGTCCGTGATTTGAAACGGGTCGGAACCGTCGAACACCGGGACGAACCGGAACGGTTTTATGAGCAATGCGTTGCCGCAGGGGCTGTTTCGGCTCCGCCTTCCTATGACCTGGTCGTCTTTTTGCAGTCGTTTTCCCGCGAGTTTGCCAAACGGACCGTCGAATGTTGGCGTCGATTCGACCCGCTTGTATCCATCCTGCTTGTGCAGGGGACTTGGTGCGAGGGTACGGGGCGTACGGAAACCCCGTTTCCGGGGGTACTGCGACTGTATGGGCATCAATGGCCGGGACGCGGCCGGGATGAACTGCTCGCCCTTGGCGGGGGACGCCTCGCTTGTTCCTCTTTGTGTTCCACCTCCGGGGAGGAGGATTATGTCCTCCTGGAAAATGACCGTGTTTGCGGTCGGCATCCCGTTTCCTGTCACGACGACACTCTCCTGATTATCGAAGAGGAAACGTTGGGAACCGATTTCGCTTTCAACGATCTCTTGCTGGATATTTTTTTGCACGAAGGAATTAGGGCACGGATCGGTCCGCTTTCCGACGTTGGCGAAGCGACACGCCGGATCGCCTTGGGGCTTGGCGACGGGGTTCGGAAATCCCGTGGCGAACACATCCGTTCCGTGTCCCGTCGGTTCCCCGATCGGCATATTCTCGCATTTCTCGATTCCCCGCGATGGGAGGAAATGCGCATCGATCCGGAAGCACATCACGTGACGGTTGTTCCTAAACTTTTTCGCTTCAAAGACTTGAATCGTATCCTCGGCCGATTTTCTTTGCCGTCGCAATTTGATGATTTGGGGCGATCTGATCTTGACTAAAACAATCGGCAATGTTCTAATAGCACGTTGTTTTTCATTTTTTAACGAAGTCGGCCCGTCACAGGTAAACACCGTTCGCTTAAACCGCCCGTTTATACTGTAAACGGC
>DOMV01000323.1:348-3410 GCA_003509805.1 Planctomycetaceae bacterium | reverse complement strand
TCCGTTTTCACCGCGTTTCCGGTGGACAGGCTCCCGAATTGTCGGCTTCGGGAAATTCCAATGGCTTTCAGTATATTTGGCCGCAAGAATCATCAAAGGTTTTCATTTGTCAACTGAGAAGAATATCGAAAAGAGGAGTACGGGTTCCCCCCACGGGAAAAGGGTGACGAAATCGCGAGGAGAACGGGAACGACATAACGGACGGCAACGCTCCTTCCAGTGGGATTTTGTCGACGACGGTCGCCAATCCCGGAAGACCGCCGACGACGAGCCGGCTGCGACCGGGAATGACCGTAACCGACGGCCGGCAAGCGAAAGCCGGTCCCTGAAAAACGGGCGTTCCCGGAGCGCTCCCCCGAAATTGCCCGTGCAGGAAGAACGCAATCCGCATTCCCGTGGGCGTGTGATGAATGAGGGTCGGCATGCTGCGCCGCCGGAAACACGTTCCCCCGTCGCGACGTCACGTGATGCAAAAAAGACGGATCGCACAACCAAATCCGCGAATACAACCAAATCCGCGAACACGGTCAAGGAGACTGCCGCGACGGCTGGAGGGAGGAGGCGTCACCGCAATCTCCAAGCAGCCGACGTTCGAACCGAGGCTGATAGGAAGCGGATCGCGGCAATGGATGCGGATCTGCGAAAAGACGGGGATGTGGATGAAAAAACCGCCCGGGCGGCAGGACGTTTTTCCCCTTCCCTGGACGTATTCGATGACGACGAATCGCTGGCGCTTCCGAGTTATGGGCGGACGCCGATCGTCACATCGCAGGGAGTGGACGCACCGGTTCGTAAAAAGACGGCCCCCAAGCCTTCGGTTTCCAAACCTGCCGTGCCCAGGCAGGCGGCGAATGGAAAAACCGGGGGTGATGAAGAAGCCGCCGGTCCGTCGAATGTCCCCTCCAAAGCGGCCGTTTCCACAAAAAAACGACCTCGAAACGGTTCGCGCACGGTTTCTCGTACTCCCGACTCCCCCTCGAACGATATCGTTCGCGAGGAGCCGAAAGAAAGAAAACCGGCTTCCAGGCGGTCGCCGGACGTACCCCTTCCGTCGGTTCCGGCGGCCCCCCCGCCGCCGACGCTCCATCGTTCCAAACGTTTGACGAAACCGAAAATGGTTTGGGACTCGGCGCTAAGGGAGTACGTGCCCGCTTCTTCCGTGTCGGTGAAAGACGATTCGGCCGTACCTCCACCGAAAAAGGATTCGGGAGCTGAGATTTCTCGCACTCGTTCGCAACCGCTTTCCCGCCGGGAATCGCCCAAAACGCCGAAACCGATTCCCGCCACGAAACGTCCCTCCGAGGTGTCGCCCCCTGAGGTAGCGCCCAAAGTCCCGGCTGAAAAAGGGGCGTTGAAAGCCGAGCCACGGAAAACCGAGCTGCGAAAAGCGGAATCAGCGAAAATCGCACCACCGCTGCCTGTGCCGGAGCCGGGAAACACGGCCGGGAAACGCGATACCCGGAAACAAGAGTCTCAGAAACAAGAGCCTCGGAAACCCGAGTCTCGGAAACACGGGCCTCGAAAACACGATGCCGTCAAAAGGACGCCAATCGCAACAGATTACCTTGTAAGTATTTCGGATCCGGACGGCAAGCCTGCCAAAACCGCCCGGCCTTATCGGGAATCGAAGGATTCCGCATCCGTTGCGTCGAAGTCCTCCGCTCCTCCGAAGCCGTCATCCAAAAGTGGAGAACCGGCCCTTCCTGTACTGCCGAAATCGGCCGCATTCGCTGCGCTGGGGCTTTCGGGAGCAATGCTCGAAGCGCTTGACGAAGCGCAATACCTTGAGCCGACACCGATTCAGGCCGGCGTCATTCCAAGCCTGCTTCAAGGGGTTGATGTCATGGGGCAGGCGAGGACGGGAACCGGTAAAACCGCGGCCTACATGATTCCCTTGCTGGAAATGGTCGATCAAACCGAGCCGGGGCACGATCCGGCTGCCCTGGTTCTCGTGCCGACGCGGGAGCTTGCGGTACAGGTTCGGGATGAAGCGATCAAACTGACATGGGACCGGGATATCAGGACGACCGCGTGTTATGGAGGCAAACCGCTTGCAAAACAGATCGTCCGGCTGCGAGAAGGCGTGGATATCGTCGTCGGGACACCCGGGCGCCTGCTTGATTTGATAAACCGCGGCGCGCTTTCGCTGCAATCCATCCGTTGGGTTGTCCTGGATGAAGCGGATCGGATGCTGGATATCGGTTTCCGACCGGATATCGAAAAAATCCTGAAACGGACGCCGGGCGACCGGCAAACGCTGTTGTTCAGCGCGACGTTGCCCCCGCCGGTGGTTCGACTGGCGGAACGGTATATGAAAGAACCGCTCATCCTGGATTTTTCGGACACCGGCGTCGCGGTCGAAACGATTGAACAGTATTACATTACGGTCGATCAGGAACGGAAATTCGACGCCCTCGTTCACCTTTTGAGGGAACAGAACCCGAACCAGGCGATCGTGTTTACCCGGACGAAACGGGGTGCGGACCGCGTCGGGCGAAAACTGGGCAATTCTTTCGAGGGATTGGCGACTATCCACGGCGACCTGCAACAATCGGTCAGGGACCGCGTGATGGCGGATTTTCGCAACGGAAAAGTGCGTGTCCTGGTCGCAACGGACGTCGTGGGGCGTGGAATCGACGTTTCGGGAATATCGCATATCATCAATTACGATATTCCCCAATTCTGCGACGATTATGTCCACCGGGTCGGGCGCACGGGCCGGATGGGCCGGGAAGGGGTCGCCTTTACGTTCGTGACGGCGACCGAGGGTTCCGAATTGACGCGGATTGAAATGCGGATCGACCGGCTGTTGAAAAGGGCCGATTTGGCCGGATTCGAAGCGTTTTCCAAGCCGGTGGACACCTCCCCGCCGGAAGATGCCGACCCCACCGAAGCCAAGCCGGTTTTCGGTAAACCGATCCGGAAAATCAGAAGGGCGTTGTAGCTTTGTTACCTGTGAATTGCCAGGTTTACCTCCATTTTGTGCAGTAATACTGCCTATATTTTCGCGCTCGCCCTAATAACCTTTCTCCCTTGTTCGTCATGGATGTCTTGAATCTTGG
>DOMV01000323.1:0-224 GCA_003509805.1 Planctomycetaceae bacterium | reverse complement strand
TCGAATGATTGAACAGGCGAGGAAAATGCGTGCCAATGCGATCATCAACGTGCGGTTTACGACCAGTGCCATCACCCCCGGCGCCTGTGAGTTGTTCTGTTACGGAACTGCCGTGATAACGCAAAACGAGTAAGAAACAAGTTTTCTTCTCACTTCACGTCTCGCGCTCCCATCTTCTCTTCCCATGCGTTGTATCAGTGCCGGAATCCTGTTTGCCGATGTCG
>DOMV01000101.1 GCA_003509805.1 Planctomycetaceae bacterium | reverse complement strand
TGACCAAACCGTTCTCCGCCGCGGTCCTGTTGAAACGCATCGAGAATCATCTGGCGTTCAAAAAGACGATGGAGACGAGGGAGCTTGAGGCGAGAGATGCGGAAACCAGCATCAGGCTCATCTTGGACAACACGCCGTTGATTTGTGTTCTGCGCGACGAGATCAATCGTGTCCTCGACTGCAATCGGGAAGCGCTGGAAGCTTTCGGCTTTTCCGAAAAAAGCGATTTGATAAAGCATTTCGAGCGGCTCTACCCGGAATTTCAACCCGACGGCAGCCGAAGCATCAATAAGGCCAGAAATATCGTGAACGACTTACTGAACAGCGGTTCCGTCGACAACTTCGAGTGGACCTATCAGACGGTCGAGGGCGTGGCCCTGCCTTTGGAGGTCAAACTCGTGCTCGTGCCGTGGAAGGATACCTATCGTATCATGTCTTACGCCAACGATCTGCGTGAAACCAGGGTGCAATCAATCCAGGAGGATCCCGGTGTATCCGTCGAGGGCGTTCATCACGTCAAGGTCGGCGAGTTCGATGTCTACAGCATCCGGGACGATATCGGCGAGATGAACAACGATGCCCTGATCACAGACGACGCGGACGCCGTGATGCGTCTCTCTCCGACCGGCAGGGCACCCAGCGGCTACGCCGTTTTCATCGTCAAAAAAGGGACTGATACGGTACTGATCGATGCGGGCAAGGGCGGCGAGATGCTCGAATGCCTGCAAGCAATCGGCGTCCAGCCGGAGGACGTGAGAAACATCCTTTTGACCCATTCGCACGGCGACCATGTCAACGGTCTTGTCAAGGATGACCAAAATGTCTTTCCGAACGCCGCCCTGTGGATCGGCGACGACGAGCTGGCGTTTTGGAAAGCGTCGTCTCGAAACAGGAATCATTACGAGCGATGCGTAACGCTGTACGGCGAACCGAAAATCCTGTGCCCGGACGAAAAAACCGCGTTGATTTTTCCCGAGCTGGTTGCCGTCGCCCTGCCCGGTCATACCCCGGGGCAAACCGGATTTCTACTTTCTTCCAAAGGCGGGAAACTGCTCATCGTCGCCGATCTGCTGCATCACATGGCCGTACAGTTCGCAAGGCCGAACATCAGTGTCCGATACGACCATGATCCGGGGAAGGCCGCCGAAGTCCGATGCAAGACGCTCCAGCGGGCAGCGGCGGAAAAGTTGCTGATTGCGGCGAGTCATCTTCCGTTTCCGTCCATCGGAAACGTGAAAACCGACGGCGACGGTTTCCTGTTCGAGCCGGTCGGCTGAAACGTCGGCCGCATTTTGGGGGTTGGGCGATTCGACAAGGCGGGCAAGGCGAAACCACGCGGAATCGGTTTTCGTCGTGGAAATGGTCGGCGCATTGTACGAATGCCGGGAGAACCACCGAAAGTATACTGGAAACGCGGTGCAAACGGACGTTTGGTCAAGTCTGCCTGCCGCGCTCACTCGCTTCTAACCTCTGTGTGTATAATAACATAAACAGCTCGTTCGAGCGGAAGGCGATTGTGCGAGGGAACGGTTTCAGGCCGTTTACGGTATATCTGCCGAAGGAAGCGACGCGAATAACGCTTGATGATCCGTTGCGAAACGAGGCGGCGTTGCGTATTTATCGCTTCAACACCAAGCCGACGGGACAGTGATCGCTTCCCGGGATATCGGGAAAGATCACGGCTTCCTTTACTTTCGGCATCAGGCGGCTGGAAACAAGGAAGTAATCGATACGCCATCCCGCGTTGTTCGCGCGGGCGTTGCCGCGAAAACTCCACCATGTATAAGCTCCGCTCGTCTCCGGATGAAGCGTGCGAAACGTATCGCAAAACCCGGTTTTGAGCAGTTCCGTCAACTTGCCGCGCTCTTCATCGGTGAACCCCGCGTTTTTTCTGTTCGATTTCGGATTTTTCAGGTCGATTTCCTCGTGTGCGACATTCAAATCGCCGCACAGGACGACGGGTTTCGAACGATCGAGTGCGGTAATGTATTGCCGAAAGGCGTCTTCCCATTCCATGCGGTATTCCAACCGCTCCAATTCCGCCCGGGAATTCGGCGTATAGACGTTGACCAATATGAATGTCTTGAATTCCAACGTGATCACGCGTCCTTCCTGGTCGTGTTGTGTCATTCCGATTCCATAATGTTCGCCGAGCGGTCGCTGTTTCGTGAAAACCGCCGCACCGGAATAGCCTTTTTTAACGGCGCTGTTCCAGTATTCGCGATAACCTTTCAGGTCGATTTCGGCTTGTTCACGCCGCATCTTCGTTTCCTGGAGGCACATGATATCGGGATCGAGCGTTTTCAACGTATCGAGAAAACCCTTGCCGAGACAGGCTCTCAGGCCGTTGACGTTCCAGGATATGAGTTTCATTGCGATTTTCCCCGCGATTTTCCCCGCGGTTTTCCCTGTTGTGTTTTTTTCTTCGTTCCGGCCGTTTCAGACCGACGGCGCGGCTTGATTTCTTACCATGCAGCCGAATCCGTGAACCGACCGGCATGCGGCACGTAAGGGGTCCATTATAATCCTGTAGCATTTTCCGGTAAAGTACGAACATATACCGGAAACGCGATGAAAACGAACATTTGGTCAAGTCCGTCTGCCGCACTTGCTCGCCCCTGACTTTTGTTTGTACCAGGATATAAACGGATCGTTCGAGCGGCGGTCGCCGTTCAGCCGTCACTGCGATCCGCTGCGTGCCGGGCTTGTTATTCTGCGGAGTCCCTTTTTTCGGGGAGTCCTTTTGCATTTCCATTTCAACGGATACAATGACCGATACGTTGGGCGGTCGAGTACACCCAGGAATCAGCCTGTCGGGCCGAGTTTTCCGAACCATGTCCAAAGAACGCATTCTCGTTATCGAAGACGAACTGGATATCTTGACGAATATCAAATTACGGCTTGAAAGCCGGGGTTTCACCGTTTTCACGTCGAAAACCGGTGAAGAGGGCCTTGAAACGGCCCAAAAGAAAATCCCCGATGCCATCCTGCTTGATTTGATGTTGCCGGAAATCAACGGTCTTGAAGTCTTGAAACGTATTCGGAGCAATCGGGCGATTTCCCATATTCCCGTCATGATCGTCAGCGCGTTGGGCGAAGAAAGCGACGTCGTCGTCGGCTTGGAAATGGGGGCCGACGATTACATGAGCAAACCGTTCAACGCCGCGGTTCTTGTCGCCCGAATCAATGCCTTGTTACGTCGCAATCGCCAGGACGATGAAAAGGGGCTGCTCCGGATCGGGCCGATCAAAATGGACGTGGAAGCGTTTCACGCCTTTCTCGACGATGAACCGATCAGCCTGACCGGGGCGGAATATCGTCTGCTCTTGGCGCTCATCAAGTCGAAAGGCCGGGTTTTAACCCGCAACCAATTGATCGACAGCGTGATGGGGACCGATATGATCGTTACGGAACGAACCATTGATGTCCATGTGACCGGTTTGCGGAGCAAACTCGGCGACGCCAGAAAACTGATCGAAACGGTTCGAGGCGTCGGATATCGCTTGAATCCTTCCGCGGATTTGTGTACGGAAAGCCGTTGAAATTTCCCGAATCCGGGTGCGAGTTGCACGGGCATGGATGGCTCCCGGTCACCTCCCGACCGTGCGGACACGACGGTCGCCCACGAATCGGCGTTGAATCGCGTTCCCTGCCAGGAAGCCGGTGTGCGACACGCACCCGGCCTCGGCATCAAAATACGTCATCGCCATGAGATCCCGAAGTTTCTTTTTTTCGCTGTTCCTGGGAAATCTCCTGTTGGTTGCCGCCGTCCTTGGAATCGGCGCCTGGTGGACGTTTTATGAAATGGATCGGCAATCGAACCGGAATTCGCGGCGTTTCCAGGGCCAACTCCTCGCCCTTGCCCGGGACGGCCTTGAGGACACCTGGCCCGAGTCGGAAAAAAGCATCGGGCAGTATTGCCGCTCCTATTCAAATCACCCGGAATTTCGCCTGACGGTCGTCGATCACGACGGTCGCGTCTTGGGTGATTCGGAATATCCGGCCGGCCAAATGAAACCCCACAATAACGAGGACCATCCGGAATTCCTTGAAGCCCTGGCCGGGAATGCTTCGGAATCGATCAGGCAAAGCCAAACGAAAAAAATTCGCTATCGGTATGTCGCCGCGCCGATTTTGCACAAAAATCAAGTTGTTGCCGCCGTGCGTGTCGCCGTTCCCGTTTCCGATCTCAAGGAGGATCGCCGCCATTTACTTTCGGGTATCGCGACCTGCTTCGTCCTGATGCTTCTCGCGGTCGTCGTGTTTTTCGCCTTCCTGAGTTGGTTTTGGTCGAAGCCGCTCAAGATCATCAGCCAAACGGCCCGGCAAATCGCGGAAGGAAATTTGGGACCGATCCCCGAAGTTTCCGGTTCCTCCGAAATGATCGAGCTGCACGACGCCATCGACCAGATGCGTCAAACCGTTTCCATCCAGCTTAATACGATTATTTGGCAACGGGAACGGCTTCAATCGGTCCTGCACCACTTGCCGGACGCCGTTTTCGCCCTCGATTCTCAGGATCGTGTCGTTTACTACAATGAATCGGCGGAAAATTTGTTTCGCCTGGAACCGTTTACCGTAACGACGTCCATTCAATTTCTGCTCCGTTTTCCTTCCCTTCTCGATTTTTATTTCATGCACCGGGACACGAATTCCGGGAACGGCGAACCGAGGCATACGATGTTGGAAATCAGGCAGGACGGCGTACGGAACGTGTTCGAGGCCGAATTGGTCGACACCTCCAATCATCACGACGACGAGGACATCGCCTGTCTTTTGATCGTCAACGACTTGACGGACGCGATTCGTACCGAACGGATGAAAACGGATTTCGTCGCCAATACGTCCCACGAATTGCGGACGCCGTTGACTTCGATTCGCATGACGCTCGACAATGCCTTGGACGGCGTGTACACTCCCGATGCCCACCGGGAGGTCTTCGAGATGCTTGATCGAAGCGTCCATCGTCTTGAATCGCTGACCGACGATTTGCTCGCACTCCACAGCGTCGAAGAAACAACGACGGCGAATTGCCGGGACAACACGACATTGCGGGAGCAAAAGCATTGGCTCGAAGAATTGTTTGCATCCAAGGCCGGCGAAAGGAATGTCGCATTCACGGTGGAATTGCCCGAAAACGCGGACCGACATTTTCTCGTCGACAATAAACGCCTCGGCCTGGTCGTGCAAAATCTGGTCGATAACGCCCTGAAGTTCACGCCTTCGTGCGGCAAAGTCGGTTTGCGATTTTCCTTTGAAGGCGAAAACGTCCTGGCGATCCGATGCGAAGACACCGGTTGCGGTATTTCTCCGGAAGACCAAAATCGGGTTTTCGAGCGATTTTATTGTGTCAAGAGGGATAAATCGGACCGGCAACGGGGAACGGGCCTCGGCCTTGCAATCGTGAAACACGCCGTCGAACGCCTTGACGGTTCACTGATCCTGAACAGTCAACCCGGCGTCGGCAGCGTCTTTCTCGTTCGTATTCCGATCGTCGTTCCGGATGCGGATTGACGCCGGAAACCGGGCGGAAAATGTACTTTTCAAATCTTAACGGATTCTTAACAATCGCCTAATTCCCGCATAACAATGCCGGGCTACAATACCGTCTGAAGACGTCGGAATTCATCCTGTTCCGCATTCATCTTTTTCAAGACGCAGCACCGTGCACGGCATTGTTCCCGACAACGTTGTTCCCGACGACGAAAAAAACACGCTCCTGCTTTCCGCCGAATCGGATCGCTGGAGAAAAGTCCGGAATTTCCTCGCTTTCCAGTTGCTTGCGCGAACGGCCAACCTGATCATGTTGGTGATCGTCGCCATCTTCGGTTTTATTCTCTGGCGCAGTTTGCCGTTTTTGACGTCCGGTGGAATCGGCCGCCTTGCCGAACCGTTCCTATCCGGTAAATGGTTTCCCGATGCCCGGCCGCCGGAATTCGGGATGCTCGCGTTGTTTTACGGCTCGTTCGTCGTGACGTTCGTTGCCATGGCGATTGCCGCTCCGGTCGGGATTCTTTCAGCCGTCGCATTGAGCGATATGGTTTCGTTTCGTATCCGCCGGTTCCTGAAACCGTTTATCGAACTCTTGGCCGCGATTCCTTCGGTCGCCTTCGGTTTTTTCGCGATCAAGATCGTCGCCCCTTGGTTGCAGGACACCTTCGGTTTTTCCTCCGGAACGAATGCGTTGAACGCCGCGTTGATTCTCGCCGTCATGGCCCTTCCCACCATCGTCAGCGTGGCCGAAGACGCCGTTTCGGGAATCGGCCGCGAACTGCGCGAAGCGTCCCACGCTTTGGGAGCGACCCGGGCGGAAACCCTTTTGCAAGTCGTCATTCCGGCGTCACGGAACGGAATCACGGCGGCTTTGATACTCGGGACGATGCGGGCGGTCGGTGAAACGATGGTCGTTTGGATGGCTGCGGGAAATGCCGCGAACATGCCGTCGGCCTGGTATCGTGTCGACCAGGTCGTCCTGGGGCTCGGCGACGCTGTACGAACGATCACGGCGACCATTGCCGGCGATATGGGCGAAGCACCCGCCGAATCTTTGCATCGCAGCGCCCTGTTCACCGTCGCCCTGTTTTTGCTCTTATTCACATTCTGCATGAATATCTTGACGGAATACGTCTCTCGAAATCGGAGGCACGGGGATATCGGCCGCCCGAACGCGACAGCAGGCGTCTTATCGATGTTGTACGGCCGGGTCGCCGACGCGCTCGGAGATGTTTCACCGATCCTGATGTTCGGGCAAAAACGATCCTATCTTTTACGGCGGTTTTTCGACAATGCGTTCACCGCCGTCGCCTACGCGTCCATCGCCGCCTTGTTTTTTGCCCTTGTTATCGTTTTGTTCCCGATTTTCCGTTCCGGCGTCCAAGCCGTTTTTTTCCGGGAAACCGTCGAACATCGCCTTTTTCTTTGGGAGCGTTTCGAGAGAGGGGACCGCGAGCGCATCCAAAAGGAATTCGACCTGTGTGCGAATGCCAGGGAACCGATTTATCGCCAACTGCGGCAACTCTCCTGGCTGACCCCGGATGATTGGATTGCCGAAGCCGGAAAAATCGCCCGAACATCGGGAAGTCGCAAGTCGGCAAGAGCATTCAAACGTCTCTGTGAGGCCGGTTCGCAAGAAGAGCTTGCCGCGGCTTGGGAACGCATGGAAATACCCGACACGGAAATAGCGGATGCGCGGGGCGATTTGTCCGATCCTCTCCTGCGTCTCGCCAAGGAATACCATACCATTGCCCGGGATGCCGATTTATCCCTCCGGCAACAGGCAACGCGATTCAATCCCGATTTGACTTGCGCAGCGGCCTTCAGGCAAATCCGGACGTTAATCACCGGAGAAGAAGGCACGGGCTGCATTCTCGGCCCCAGCATTCGCGATTACAAAGGAAGGGAAGGCATGGAACACCTGCCGCCCGAGGTTCGCTACGGCCCGGCCCACTGGTCGTCGGCACTGCGTTATTTGTCGCAATTAAAAGAGGCCGTGGTTTGGGAACATCGTTTCGATTCCCAAGGAAACGTTCTTCCCGGCGAAAAACGCATCGTGGACCGTACTTCCCTTTTTGCAGGAACATCGCTGCACGAGCCGATTCAAAAACTGATCGACGCACTGGAATGCGATCTGGAAAAGATGCACCGCCCGCGCCTGGTGTTTTACGGCAATTACTTTTTCGATTCTTCGTCGGCAGGACATTACCTGGGCGGTATCGGGCCCGAACTTTTGGGGACGGCCGCGGTCGCCGTGTTCTCGATCTTGTTCGCCCTGCCTCTCGGTATCGTCACGGCGGCCTACCTGGTCGAAGCCGCGAAAGAAAGCCGGACCACCAGGCTCTTGCGTCTTTGTATCAGCACGTTGGCCGGGGTCCCAAGCATCGTCTTCGGATTATTCGGTCTGGCGGTCATCGTCGAACTGGTTACGGGCAAACCCTGCCTCCTGGCCGGTTCGATCACGTTGGCGATTTTGATTTTACCCGTCATCATCCGAACCGGCGAGGAAGCGATCCGTGCCGTCCCGCAAACGTATCGCGAGGCCGCCGCCGGACTGGGAGCCGGACCTGCCTGGACATTCTTTTCCGTAACGCTCCCGGCGTCATTACCGGGAATCCTGACGGGAACGATCCTCGGTGTCAGCCGGGCCGCCGGAGAAACGGCCCCGTTGTTGTTTACCTGCGCCGTCGCTTCGGGCGGATTTCTCGCGGGCGCCGATTTTCTCATGCAACCGACGCCGGTGCTTTCGTACGCGGCTTACGACATGGCCGTGGGGGACCGGCTTGCCGAAATGGTGCCGTACAACCAGTACGGTCTCGTGTCGACATTGATTTTATTCGTCCTTTTATTGAATGTCGCCGCCATCGTTCTCCGCGGTCGAATTACTTCGAAACTCAAAGGAATCTGACAACTTCAAGGAGAATCATGTCAACTTTACCTGATGTAGCGTTACCGGACGCACCCTTGCATAATATGAGTCAAGCCCGAACCTGCGAGCCATCGGAATCGCCCTTGAAAGAGCGGGGCAAAGAACCGGGTAAAGAGCAGAGGGTTTCACTCCCAGGCAAAACGAATGAAAAGAGCGTTCGCGAACCGGTCATTCGCGCCGAAAACTTTTGCTTGTATTACGCGAGCAAACAGGCCGTCGATCATGTTTCGATGGAAATCGAACGCGGAGAAGTCACGGCGATTATCGGGCCGAGCGGTTGCGGCAAGAGTTCCTTTCTACGCAGTATCAACCGGATGAACGACCTGATACCGGGCACGAGGGCGGAAGGATTGCTGTCGGTCGGCGACCGGGACGTTTACGACAAGCGTATCGACCTGGTCATGCTTCGTCGCCGGGTCGGCATGGTTTTTCAACGACCCAATCCGTTTCCCAAAAGCATTTTCGACAATATCGCGTACGGTCCCAGATTGCAAGGAATCCGGCGGCGATCACTCTTGAACGATATCATCGAGGAGTCGTTGCGAAGCGCCGCGCTCTGGAACGAAGTCAAGGATTTTTTATGGAAATCCGCGTTGGCGCTCTCCGGCGGCCAGCAACAACGTCTTTGCATCGCCCGCGCCTTGGCGACGCGGCCCGGCGTCCTGCTCATGGATGAACCTTGCAGCGCCCTCGATCCCATCGCCTCGGGAAAAATCGAGGAACTGATCGTTTCGCTCAGGAAAAGGTACACGATCGTCATCGTGACGCACAACATGCAGCAGGCCGCGAGGATCAGCGACCGGACCGCCTTTTTCTGTCTCGGCAAGTTGATCGAGTATGATGAAACGAGCAGGATTTTCACGTCGCCTGCGAACGAGCAAACAGAGGCATACGTTACGGGAAGGTTCGGGTGACATGTTTTTATTTTCGGGCCAAAAATCGCAAATCGACAAGACGTCGCACTGCCTGAAGGATCGGGCCACCCCGGGTTTTTGTATGGAATGACCGCCAAAAGCCCGGTGCGCCCTCGTTTCGTTTGTTATCGATACTGGAAACAATTGAAATTTCCCGAAGCCGACGATTCGGGCCGTGTTTACCAACGACTCAACCGGCTTCGTTATAAAGGTCAATCATGACGGAACTTCCGCGAAAACTGGATCGGTTGTTTTTGAAACTGGATCGCATGGCGCTGTCGGTCGAACAGTGTTTGTCCGATTTGTTGTTCGCCGTTTACTCGCAAAATACCACGGATGCGCAAGCGATCATCGACGGCGACGAGGAAATCGACAATCGCGAAGTTGAAATCGAAAGGGAATGTATCCGGCTTCTGGCATTGTTTCAACCGACCGCCGGCGACCTGCGGAAGATTTGCTTCGCGATCAAGGTCAACAACGACCTTGAACGAATCGCGGACAACTGCGTGTCTTCGGCAAAAATGCTTGCGATTCTCGTGGAAGAGCATGTCGCCGTCGATAAATTTCCGGCCTTTCGGATTTTAAGCGACCAGGTCGTCGACGCCTTGCACCAGACGATTCGGTTGATTTCAACGGAGCACGACGTTTCCGCCGCGGTTTCGATCATTGGAAACGATCGACGGGTCGTCGATCGATGTTATCGCAACTTCCTCCAGGAAGTGTTTGGTGAAAAAGAAATGACCGTCAACAAGGTCAACTCGTTTTACGCGCTGACCTCGATAGGCCGGGCGTTCGAGCGGATTGGCGATCTTTGCGCCAATATCGCGGAAGACATCGTTTTTCTTTCAACCGGGGAAATCGTGCGGCATTCGCTCAAGAATGACGACGAATGAAACCATCCTTTTGCCGAAAATACGAAAATGAAAAACCACATTGTTCTGCTTTGTTCCCTGCTTCTCGCCTTGCCGGCCGTGGTCGGCGCACAGGAAATCCGCATCGAGGGTTCGACGACGGTCGGCCCGATCGTCGACGCCTTTGTCGAAGCGGTCAGGAATTCGCAACCGGAAATCCGGTTTACCGTCAAAAAAACGGGTTCCGGCGACGGGGCGGCGGCATTGATCGAGGGGCGTTGCGAGGTTGCCGCCATGAGTCGATTCATGAAAAAGGAAGAATTCGCCAAGGCCGTCGCGGCCGGAAAGACGCCGATCCCGTTTACCGTCTGCATGGACGGCGTTTGCCTGATCGTGCATCCGTCGAACAAGATTCGCAATGTGACACGCGAACAGGTGACGGGAATTTACACCGGCAACATCACTTCGTGGAAAGAGCTTGGCGGACCGGATATTCCGATCGTCGCCATCAGTAGGGATACCTCCTCGGGAACGTACGAGGTATTTCATGAATTGGCCGTCGGTAACAAGAAACTGGCCGCCGGCGTGGAATATACGAATTCGAATCCGCAGATGTTCACACGGATCAGCACGACTCCCGGCGCCATCGGATATGTCGGCATCGGCTTTTTAAGGGAAGGCGTCGCCTCGCTCCAATTCGAAAACGTCGTTCCAAGCAAAGAAACGATTGCCGACGGCCGATATCCCCTTACCAGGCCGCTTTATCTTTTTACCGACGGTTACCCGGCGATGGGGTCCCCACTGATGAAATTTTGCAATTTTTACCTGAGCGAGCAAGGCCAGGAAGTCGTTACGGCCAAAGGTTTCGTACCCTTGACGGAATATTGAATTCGCAGCGGAATGCACCGTCGCGTTTCTCACCCGCCTCGTCCGCCGGTCGTTCACCCGTCGTTCACCCGTTCCCGGGGGCCTGTTGTCCGATTCCTTTGTACAGTTTTCTTTCCAGCCCCGGAATGTAATTGGTCCAAGGGCTCCCGATATTCGGATCTTCAAACATGTATTTACCGAATTCCGCGAGTTTCGAGTCGAGCGTATCGAGCAGGTGCAGCGCAACCGCTTCGAGCGTCATGGGGAGTTTGGCCGCGTTGTGTTCATAGGCCCCGTGATGCGATATGAGCAGGTGTTTCAGCAACATCGTCAATTCGGGGTCGAACGGTTCGCCGGAAAGCCGTTCGGCCTCTTCGATCCGGTCCCGCAGGATTTCGACGCCGAGGAACGGATGTCCCAACATTTGTCCCTGCGACGTGTAGAGCATTTCCTTGCCGCCCGACAACTCCTCGATCTTTCCCACGTCGTGCAGGAATGCCCCCATGAGGAGCAAGTCGCGATCGAGGAGTTTTTCATAAAGCGGGCCGATCCGGTCGGCGATTTCCATCATCGTCACCGTGTGTTCCAGCAAACCGCCGGGGTAGGCATGGTGCAGTTTGATTCCGGCCGGTGTTTTGGAGAACCGCTCCATGAACGACTCGTCGATCAGGAAACTGTCGGCCAGGTTCAACAGCGCCGGATTCGTGATCGTCCGCAGCAGTTCCTTGAGGCGACCCTGTAACTTCGTGATGTTGACCGCCGAAAAACGAATGTAGTCGTTCTTGTTTCGGACGCCGGAAGCATCGACCCGGGTAAGACGTTTCGCAATAAACTGGAGCGCTCCCTGGAACCGCTGGACGACTCCTTCCACCTTGACGTAATCCCCGTCTTCGAAATCATATTGGTTCGGATCGTTCGCATTCCAAAGCCGTCCGCCGAGCGTGCCGCTTTTGTCGCAAAGCGCGAATTGCAAGTAGAGATTTCCGTTTTTATTCGGCCTGAGTTGTTTCTCCGCGATCAGATAAACGCCGTCGAGTTGTTCGTTGTCACGAAGCTGATTGATAAATGAATGCATCTTCTTTATTGTAACGGGGCAAGATTATAGTGAAAAAGGTCCGCAAACGCATGGTGCCCGATATCTCTCATTCGACCTGTTGCCGCGCAATCGTCGCCGGATCGTCTCCCGGCGCGAGCGGCCGCATCCGGTATCGAAGCGTATATTCCTCCGCGTCGAGTTGAAACCGTTCATGTGGCCGGGCACCCCAACTGTCGTCCCCGCCGACGCCCATTTGGAGCAGGTCGAGGTTGACATGAATGGCGTTCGATTCCCGCATTTTGTAGGGATGATCGCGGTTTTCAAGTTCTTCCCGGCTGTAACGGCTCGCACTGAAACAGATCGTTCCCGCATCCGGCTCGTACCGGTCGCCGCGCCGCCCGGGCGCACAATCCCCGGCATCCGGCATCGATACGAACAACACTCCTGTGCCGTTGTCGTCGCGGAAGGCGACCCAGCGAACGTCGGTTCGATAACCATACTCTCCCGGTTCCACGTAATCGACGCACATTTCATCCACCGTCGTCGTATAATTGCCGATCAACGAGCCGGTTTTACGATCGATGTAATTCTCGTCCGGCCCCCGGCCGAAATAGGTGATGTGGTCGAATTCGCCGTCCAGTACCAAGCGTGTTCCGACACGCGGAATTACCGGCGAGTCTTTCGGCTTCACGAGATGCAGCGTGACGAGCGTGTCGCCGTTTTCAAGTTTTTCCTCCTTGAGTTGGTGAATCGCGACGTTCGCGTCGTCGCAGGTTTTCCAAAAACCCAACCGGCGGGCCATGCCGTTGCCGCGATCGTTGTCCGTCGGCGCACGCCAGAAATCCGGCTTCGGCATTTCCGTAACGACGTTTTCAAGCGAACCGTTCGCCCCGGTCGGCCGGTCCTCCGGAAGCGAAGAAGCGTTTGCGCGGAATTGCGCGACGGCGACGACGTGACCGGCCGGGACGAGCGGCGTGTCCGTTTTCGTCCGGAAAACGACATTGTAAAAGAATTCGCCCGGTTGCCGCTTGAATCTCGGCAACGGAACCGGAATTTCTTTCGATTCCCGCGGCGCGATCAATGCGTATCCGTCCAGTTCGACGCTGAAACTTCCCGGCGAGTCGTCGACCAGACTGATCGTCGCGTCGTAACCGGAAAGGTCCTGGAAGAAGAAGCCGTTCCCGATACGCAAGCCGGTCAATATCCCCTCTTTTTCCACCGGCTCGATCCGGATATCCTGGTAGACTTTTTTGACCTCGGCGAGGCCCGGATGAGGTTTGCGGTCGGGACCGACGAGCCCGTTGCAGCAAAAATTCTGGTCGCTCGGCACGTCGGCAGGTCCGAAATCGCCCCCGAACGCCCAGTAGGTTTGTTCACCCGGATTACCGGTCGAATGAGTTGAGGGCACATCGGCCAGGAGGCCCTGGTCGACCCAATCCCAGATGAAGCCGCCCTGGAGTTGCGGGTGTTCGTAGATCGCGTCCCAGTAAACCTGTAGGTTGCCGGTCGAATTGCCCATCGCGTGGGCGTATTCGCATAGGATCATCGGCCGGTCACGGTGCTCTTGCGCATAGTCGATCAGGGCGTCGACTTTCGCGTACATCGGACAGACGATATCGGTGTTTCGCCGGCGACCGGCCCCCTCGTACTGGACGGGCCGCGTCGCGTCGTGCTCCTTGAGCCAATCGTAAGTCGCCTCGAAATTCGGGCCGTCGCCCGCCTCGTTGCCGAGCGACCAGACGATGATCGACGGGTGATTTTTGTCGCGCTCGAACATGCGGACCGTCCGGTCGAGATGGGCCTCCCGGAACAACGGGTTTTTCGCGAGCGATTCGGCGCCGTAGCCCATGCCATGCGATTCGATGTTCGCCTCGTCGATCACATACAGGCCGTACTTGTCGCACAGGTAATACCATCGCGGATCGTTCGGGTAATGCGAGCAGCGCACCGCGTTGATGTTGTTTTCCTTCATCAACCTGATGTCCGCGATCATCGACTCGGGCGTGAGGGTGTGCCCGGTGACCGGATCGTGCTCATGCCGGTTCACGCCCTTGAGCAACACCGGCTTGCCGTTGACCAGCAGTTGTCCGTCCTTGATTTCGGAAGTGCGGAAACCGATGGGCAGCGTGATTTTCCGTTCGCCGCAAGTGATTTCCAGCGTGTAAAGATTCGGCGTTTCGGCAGTCCAGAGTTTCGGCTTCAGCCCCTCGAACCAGAACTGTTGGGCAAGCACAAATTGCTTTGGAGCAAAATTCAGACTTTCACGTTTAAGTTCCGCGCCGTCAAGTCCGACTACTCGTGCGGTTGCATCGATGCGAACCGACTCTTGCGTCTCGCTTGAAAACAAAAGTTCGACGAGAAACGTCGCTGTTTCGTATTTCTCATCCAATTCCGTGCGGATTTTTACGTCACGAACATGCACCTTCGGCAGCGCGTAGATAAATACGTCGCGGAAGATACCGCTGAGTCGCCAGAAATCCTGGCATTCGAGCCAAGAACCGTCGGACCAGCGGAAAACCTCGACGGCGATCTTGTTCTTGCCGGGCTTCACGTATTTCGTGATGTCGAACTCGACGGCGGTGCGGCTGTCCTTACCGAGGCCGACTTTTTCGCCGTTGACCCAGACGTAGAAGCAGGATTCGACACCCGCGAAGTGCAGGATGATGTTTTGACCGTCCGTCGCAAAAGTTTCCGGCAACTCGAAATCGCGGCGATACATGCCGACCGGGTTGAAATCGTCCGGGATGACCGGCGGGGTCCATTTGCCGTTCGTTTTCGCCCAAGGATACGGAATGTTTACGTAAATCGGGTAATCATCGACGGTTCCGCCGAGATTTTTCGGGGCGTGTTCTTTGAGTTGTCCGGTGAACATCGGCATCTGCCAGTTTGACGGGACCGGCAGGTTGAGCCATTGCGAATCGTCGTAATCGGTTTTCGTGAAGTCGGCGATCCGGTTTTTCGGCGAGGGAACGAGATGGAATTTCCATGTCCCGTTGAGCAGGACGCAGTCCTTCTCGTTTCCGTTGTAAAACGGCACGACGGCGCTGGACCGCGGCGGGAGCGTGTTGATACCCGTGATTTTCGGGTTCAGCCACTCCGGCAACCTGGTGGTATCGGTCGCATTCCAGGCGAAAAGCGGAGCGGCAGACAGCAGCACGGCAACGAGGAAGATGCGTTTCATGGCGAGAAGGGGTCAGGTAGACCTGTCACGGGTCATTTTGCATTTTTCCAACGGCGCGGACGCCTTGCGTTGCAAGGCTTTCCGTATTCAGCTT
>DOMV01000231.1:3915-5964 GCA_003509805.1 Planctomycetaceae bacterium | reverse complement strand
CAGTCCGGACAAAACGCGATGGCGGCATGAACCAAAGCGAGACATTTCGGACATTCCTTGGCCGGGGCGTCACCGCCGCCTTTGCCGCTTTTTTCCTTGACCAGAATCGCGTCGACGGGACCATGCCGCAGGATGTTGCCGCCGTANNACGAGGCAATCGGTTTTCGTTTCGTGAAGCCGAAATCCGCGACCAGTCATCTGGTAATACAGACCTGGCGAGGCAGTCGGACGAAGCAGCACGACGCAATCGATATTCGGAGCGTCGAAGCCGGTTGTCAGTACGTTGACGTTGGCGAGGTATTTCAGCGGACCGGTTTCCGTTCCGAGCAGGTCCTTCGCGAACGATTCCCCCTTGAAACGCCGGAGGATGCGTTCCCGGTCGCCAGCCGGAGTATCGCCGGTCACGAGGCCACATTCCTGCGACGTAAACCGCTGGATGGTTTCCTTGATCCGCGTCGCATGATCGACCGACGCGCCGAAGATCAACACGCTATTCCGGTCGCGCGTCATCGAAATGATTTCCCGAACGGCGGCGTCGACGTTGTCCGTCGTATTCATGAGTTCGTCGACTTCCGACGCGACGAATTCCCCGGCGCGAACGTGCAACTCCGAACAATCAACTTTATGTCGTCCCGACTTGCTCTTGAGCGGACAAAGAAAACCTTGTTCAATCAGTTCCTTGATTCCGATTTCGTAACAGATCTCGTTGAGGAGATTATCGGGACCGACGAGCGTTCCGGATTTCAAACGATACGGCGTCGCGGTGAGGCCAATGAGCCGAACGCGAGGATTGACGATTTTGGCGTCCTTGAAAAAGGTCTGATACATTCCCTCGCCGTCCGGCGGCAGGAGATGCGCCTCGTCGATGATGATCAGGTCGAAACGGTCCAGTTCGCAGGCTTTTTTGTACACGGATTGGATTCCCGCGACGATTACGGGAGCGGCGGTTTCCCGGCTTTTCAGACCTGCCGAATAAACGCCGACTTTGACATCGGGGCAGATCGCTTGCAGTTTGTCGGCAGCCTGTTCCAAGAGTTCCTTGACGTGGGAAATGACGAGAACGCGACCGTTCCAGCAGGAAACGGCGTCACGGCAGATGGTCGCCAGCACCGGCGTTTTTCCGGCCGCCGTCGGCAGCACGACGCAGGGATGCGTCTCTTTCGTGCGCAGATGATGGTAGACGGCGTCGATGGCCGCTTGTTGGTAAGGGCGTAAAGTGAACATGAAGAATTTGCATAACGGTTATTGCCGAACTTCCTCGCCGCCGATGATTTCATCCACGACGACGGCGTTGCGGCAGATATAGGCCCGGCAGGTCACGTAGGATTTGCCGCGAACTTGGGCGTTTCCCGCGACGGCGGCGCGGCCCATGATTTTCGAACGACCACTGATACGGGCCGACTGGAGAATCGAGGCTTCCTCGCCGATGATCGCAAGGTTTTCGACGACGGCATTGCCAAGTACTCGCGATTTTTCCGTGATCCTGGCATTGCCGCGAACTACGGCATCGTCACCGACCAAGGCGTCGTCCCGAACGCAGACCGCTCCTTCGAGCCTCGCCCGGTCCCGGATAAAGGCCATGTCGCGGACGTTGGGAATTTTCGTCTTACCGCTGGAACTGTACCGGGACCGGCAAAGAACGACCGCCTCGCCTGCGACGGTCGCGACTCCGGCGATTACGCTTTTTTCGCCGACCAGGGCGTTTCCGTATACGAAAGAATGTTCGAGGACGCAGGCTTCGTCACGGATAACGGAGTTCCCGGCAGCCATCGCGCGGTGGTCGATGAAGGCCCGACCCGTCAGCAGCGCGTCCCCGGAAACCCGGCTCCATCCGGCGGCGACGGCGTTCTCCGCGATCCAGCAATCGCCGGTTTGCGAAAGATTTTCAAAACGCATGATGAAGCCGCCGATCGTCCCGGCCTTGACGTTGCCGAAATCACGCAGCGCTTTGATCCGAAGGAGCTTGCGACCGTCGGGCAGATAAAAAACCTGCTCAAGTGTTTCGTATTTTTGCATGTGTTGAGTTTTTGTTCAAATGATTTATGTTTC
>DOMV01000231.1:325-3803 GCA_003509805.1 Planctomycetaceae bacterium | reverse complement strand
CGACGATCTTGTTTTTATCAGGTACTGCCGTTTTTACGTTTTCGTAATCCGGCGGCGGGATTTCCGGCAACGCTGCTTCCTCGACCCGAATCGCGAAATCGGAACAGGCAACGTCCCAGTGCAATCGCTCGCTGTCGTCCGCATCGCAGATTCCGTCCTCGAAATAGCGGCAACGACCACAGGTTTCGCAAGGTTCCGGCGGTGTTTGTGGTAGTTTGGCGGTTTCAGTTTTCTTTTCTTCCACTCGCTCTTGCAACGGTGAAGCCGTGCCGATGTTGGCGGTGTTGATCGTGCGGCCGTCTTGTCCTTTCCGAAAATCTGACTGGTGAATTTCACCAGTCGATTCCAATTCCTTGCGAATAGTACCGACAGTGACGTGGTGAACACCAACATCGTCAGCGATTTGACGATTACTCTTCATCTCGCCTTCCGAGTGCAGAAACGCCTCCTTCACGGCATTGCGTTTATCCGCTCTTGTCCGGCGAATTCCGTGTCCCTGATTGGCACAGATACTGGCCCAACGAGCCTCCTCCACCGTTCCCAGCCGCTTTTCGATCAGGATCGGTTCCTCGGGCCGAAACGACATGTGAGCCGCCAAACGGTGGAATCCGTCGGCGAGGATGTACAAATCGTTCGTCTCGTCGTAAAAAACGAGAAGAGCGGGAAAAACGATTCCCGCTTCCATCGCTTCGGCGTATTCCTTGACCGCTTCCTCGTTCCAGTCGACCCGGATTTGTGTGTTCAGGTCGGTTCGGATTTTTTTCGGATCAATCGACAGTTGCATGGTCGTCTTCTTGTACGGAATCAGGTGGCGGTTGAAATACGGAAAGAATCGCGGCCAGTCGTGGCAAGTCGTCGAGTCGAATCACGACGACCCAGGGCTTTTTGTTCTGTCGGTGTAAAACGAGCGGGACACCGGTTCCGGCGTCGGCAATCGCCTGTTCGAGCGCCTCATAAAGCCGGAAGCGCTCGGTTCGTTTGCATTCGATATGAATGCCGGGAATATCCGTGACGACATCCGGCGAATCGGGAGAACCTTGGAACTGGACGCCGCGTCGAGCGGTGACGCCGAAAACGCGGGTCAGTTCGTGGGCGAGTTCCCGCTCGCCGGTCTTCCCTTTATTGCGCGAGAAACGGCCCATGATGTTTGATCTCCCGGGGTTCGAGTTCGAATTCGGAAAAACGTTCGACCTCCCTGCGGATCAGGTCGAGGAACGAAAACGGTGGTTGCGGCTTCGGAGCTTCCCGCTCCTGCTCGTCGGGAAATTCGATGACAAGGGTCGTTTGAGTGATAATGATGCGCATGGTTCTTTTTCCTGTTGACAATTCGAGGAATGGTGGCGATAATACGGTACGTTACGATTGTTGTTGCGAGCGTTCCCAGGGCGGGACGACGCTGTTGACCGGTGCTTGCGGATACTGAACGGTCTGCGTTTGGGCGGCGGGACTCGGCGGCGGTGTTTGCGAGACGAGCGGTTCCCGTTTCAGGTAGCCTTTGACCTCGTTGAAGATCGAGCCGTCGGAGTCGTCGCGTTTCGCCTTGACGTTGATGACGAGCGGCAGGTGATGCAGTTCGCTCGAATCGTGCGGTTTCAGGACGCCGACCGCGTGGCAGATCGCCGAAAGATTCGCGCGGGCGATTTCCACGGTTTTTTGCGTCGGGTGGTTGAGGCAGAGCCGGTCCCAGACTTTTCGTCCCCGATATTCGCCGTCGAGGATGGTGAATTCGAATTCGAGGTAGGAGCCGTTGCCGGTCTTCGTCGGCTTGAGTTCGGATTTCGTGATTTCGACCAGGTATTTGTCGGAAGGGACCGCTTCGAACGGTTGCGACGGATCGACTTTCGAAGCGTCGAAATTGAGTTGAGCCATTGTGTTCTCCGGAAAATGAAATGTATTCGGTAAAATACGGACTCCGGCGCAAGGCGGCGGAATCCTCGTTGAATCGTTTTGCCCCGGGCGGATCGGTTACTCGGCGTTATTGTCGTGCGATTGACCAATGAGGCTGAGTCGCCACATTCCCGTATCGAAAATGGTTATCGCGGTTCCTTCGGAAGCGGAAACAGTTCGCTGATGTTCTTGCTGAAGCTGACGTCGGCGGAGTTCATGAGGAACGCTTCAAGTGTCAGTTCGCAGCGCCGATAGATTTCCCGCTTCGTGCTTTCGCGACGATCACTCCAGCATTGCAGGCAACTGACGAAGGGATCGATAGTCGCCCGGCAGGGGTGATCGCCGCCGCCGACCAATTGCGAACAAAAAAGTTCGAGCTGCTCGTGCGAAACGGTATGAAACGCCCTCGCGATCACGCCGCGCACCGTCGGATCGTTGATCTGCTTGTCCTTGCAGTTCCGAAATTGTTTGACGGCGAAATCGACGGCGTCGATGTGTTCGCGATACAGTTCGGTCAGTTCGACGTTTGTCCAGCGATTCGCGGTCTTGCACAGACGACCGGCGAGCATCGACTTGAGCGTTTGCGTGTGGGCCGAAGAGATCGTGCTGTCCTTGAGTCCCATGCGGACGACGTCGAGGTTGCTCCGGTTCCGACCGCAGTCGATCACTTCGTAGTTCTCCGCCGGTTCGTTGATGCAAACCCGCATCGGCAGCGTGATGCCGCACTCGATGATCGCCCAAAGGCGGTGCTGGCCGTCGAGCAGCATCCCGTTTTTCGTGAACGCCAGCCCCTGGTGAGTCAGTCGCCAGCGACCTTCGCGGATTTGTCGCACGTATTTCGCGACCGCTTCGGAATTCCGGGGTCGGTTGAAGTTGTTGATCTCCAGCCATTGCCGGGCCTGCTCCGGCGTCACGTTAACGATGTAGGTGTTGGCACAGGGACGAGCGTCTTTCGGAAGAAAATTCAGCATAATGATGGTCTCCATTGGAAAAATGTGAGGTTTTGAAAATTCAATATCGGGGATGTTATTTGCGTCCGTATTTTTTGTTGAGTTCACCGAGAATGGATTTGACGGTTTCCTTGCCGCGTTCCTCCAAAAGCATCTCCATCGCCATGACGACCATATCCTCGACGAATCCCTTACGGAAAAGCTCGAACAGATTGACGAGTAGCACGCGCGGCGAATCCTGCGGNNACGAATTTCACGTCCTTGTTCGGGTGGGACGGTCCCGATTGGGTTTCGTTTTCATCCGGTCCGTCGACAGGTTCCGATGAGGATTCGTCAACGGTCGCTTTTTCTTCGGCTTTGAGTCGGTTGTATTCCTTGTTGATCGAGGTTCCCTTCTCTCCCCGACGAAGCTTGCTTTTCGTTTCTTCGTCGGCGTGTTCCGTGATGTACTCGACCTTGTTGACTGTCCTGTCGGATACGTTCGCGATTTCCGCAAGCTCCTCCCGTGTCTTGGATGCTCCCTCCCGTTGTGGAAATGTTTCCCCAACGGAGGCTTGTTTGAGTCCGGCAAGCTGGCGATCTTTCGCCTTGGCAGCAATCGTATCCTTGAGTTTCAAAGCGATTTCGGTGCGATGAAAGGC
>DOMV01000231.1:0-126 GCA_003509805.1 Planctomycetaceae bacterium | reverse complement strand
ATTGATAATGAGGTTTTGCATGGTGATGTTTTCTTTGGGCAAATGTTTTCTGATTTACATATCGAATCCGCGCCAGTAAGTTTTCGTTCCGTCGATCCGACGGACGACGACCAGATCGGAAAACAA
>DOMV01000380.1:332-4452 GCA_003509805.1 Planctomycetaceae bacterium | reverse complement strand
CACGGCGTCCCCGGACGGTCCGGCCGATCGTTCCTCCGTCGAGAACGACGACGCCACCCCGCGGCGCGGCAGTGAGCGATACGAGCGCAAGGAACAAGATGAATAAAACAAACGGCAAAAGCGTCATGTGGAAGAACCCGATCCGCTTATCGGGCCTCCGTGAAAAATAGTTTTACGTTGGAAACCAAAACCGTTCATCGACCTGAAAGAAAACGATCCCGAATATCGCATGTCTTTTACGAAAACCGCTTCTTTGTCTCAACAAAGAAACGTGGGAAAGCCACTTTCGATCCGATAAAACGAGGGGGGAAAATGCGGTCGTCGACTTGCTCTGTGTTTCCGGAAGTTTTACACCTTATAATCCGGTTATTCAGAAAAATCGAAAAAATCTCTTGAAACACGACATCTCTTGAAACACGACGAAAACGCGATTTTTCGTCCCTTTTCGCTTCACGATTCGGGTCGTTTCACTCGAAATGGGAAACCCAAGGCATTTCCGGCAATGCTTCGAACGGGGAGGATTATACCGGATGCCGTCAATCGGTACAAGAGCGCCGAGAGACAATCCGGGGATCGGCATCGGCTTTTCCACGAGGATCGTCCCGAAATATTGCAATTTTCCGGAATTCGTGGTATACCGTAGACGGCGTGACAATCCTCCCGCGCAGAACCGCTTGCCGCTCGAACGGTCCGCATAAATGCTTGTATTAACAAAAGTTGTAGCGAGCGAGTGCGGCAGGCGGACTTGACCAAATGTTCGTTTGCATCGCGTCTCCGGTACGTACCGTAAACGGGGTGGATCGTACGTTTCGGGTTGTTTTCCGGTCCCAACACGTCGCTCCCGGCTTCCATGCGATTCGTACCGGTTGTTGTTTTTGTTTCGAAGTATGAAATCCACCCTGACCGTCGTTCTTTTGATTTTCTCGAACGTCTTCATGACATTCGCGTGGTACGGCCATTTGAAATTCAAGGAAGAAGCGGACTGGTTCGCCCGACTCAGCCTCCCGGCCGTCATTCTGATCAGTTGGGGAATCGCCCTGTTCGAGTATTGTTTCCAGGTCCCGGCCAATCGCATCGGCTACGTCGAGAACGGAGGACCGTTGAACCTGTGGCAGCTCAAAGTCCTCCAGGAAACGATCACTCTCGTCGTTTTTACCGTCTTTACCGTCGTGTTGTTCAAGAATGAGACGTTTCGCCTGAACCACGCGATCGGGTTCGTGTTCCTGGTGCTTGCCGTATTCTTCGTTTTCAAGAAATGACGGCGTTTTCATAAAACACTCCTTCGCAACGAAAACCTCGTCGACACGGATTTTCAAACAGATTCAGTATGGGGCGGGCCGTTTTCAAGTTTCACCCCGTCGGCGGTTTGAGGCAGGCGCGGCTCGCCGGACACCGCGCCGCCGTTTTTCGGAGAAAGGCCGCCCTCAGGCGTCCCCGATCCGGTTGACGGCGTTGAGGATGGCAATCGCGGTCGCCTCGAAGGTATCGGTCGAGACGCCGATGCCGCGATAGAGCGATTCGCCCCGGTTGAGCAGGATCGTCACCTCCGCCAGGGCGTCTTCCCCGTCGGTTGCGCTTTTGATGTCCATCTCTTTCAAGGCGATATCGAACTTCGTCAATGTGCGAATCGCCGTGAACATCGAGTCGATCGGGCCGTCGCCGCCGTCGTTCGAGCCGGTCAGCACCTCTTCGCCGCGACGGATCGTAATGTGAACCTGCGCATCCTTGCCGCTTCGGACGCGCAGATCGTAATCGACCAGCGTCCAATCCCTCGCAACGGTCTGCGGCTGTGTTTTCTGCTCGTGAATCCGTTGCTGGAGCAGCGCCCGCAAATCGCCGTCGAAAACCTCTTTCTTGCGGTCGGCCAGCTTTTTGAATTCCTCGAACAGGAGATCGACCTGGTCCGCCGTCAAATCGAAACCGAGCGTCTTGACACGGTCGACGATCGCGGCACGGCCGCTGTGCTTTCCGAGCACGAGGTTGTTTTTCGGCAAACCGATATCCTCGGGCCTCATGATTTCATACGTCGTCGGTTCCTTCAGGACGCCGTCCTGGTGGATGCCGGATTCGTGGGCGAAGGCGTTCCGACCGACGATCGGCTTGTTCTGCGGAACCCTCAGGCCCGTGACGGTCGCGACCAACCGGCTCATCGGGTAAAGCCGCCGGGTGACGATATTGGTTTGCGTCTTGAAAACGTCGGCCCGCACTTTGAGGGCCATCGCGACTTCTTCAAGCGAGCAATTCCCGGCCCGTTCGCCGAGCGCGTTGATCGTGCATTCGATTTGGCCCGCACCGGCGGTGACGGCGGCCAGGCTGTTCGCCGTGGCCATTCCAAGATCGTTGTGGCAATGGACGCTGATGACCGCCTTGTCGATATTCGGGACGTGTTTTTTGAGCATGTCGATGCGGGCGAACATTTCCGGCGGCGTGGTGTAACCGACCGTATCCGGGATGTTGACCGTCGAAGCGCCGGCGTCGATCACGGCCTCGACGACGCGGCGCAGGAAACCGTATTCGGTCCGGCAGGCGTCCTCGCAGGAGAATTCGATATCATCGCAATAATTCCGGCTGCGCCGGACGCCTTCAACGGCCCGGGCGACGACTTCGTCCTCGCTCATCTTGAGCTTGTATCGGCGATGAATGGGGCTTGTGGCGAGAAAAATGTGGATTCGCGGTTTTCTGGCCTGTTTCAGTGCTTCGACCGCCGCGTCGATATCTTTGTCGACACAACGGGCCAAACCGCAAACGGATGCGTTTTTGACGATTTTGGCGACTTCCGCGACCGCTTCGAAATCGCCGGGGGAAGCGATGGGAAAACCGGCTTCGATCACGTCGATGCCGAGTTCGTCGAGAGCGGTCGCGACTTCCATTTTTTCGCTGAAGTTCATACTCGCGCCGGGCGATTGTTCGCCGTCGCGCAACGTCGTGTCAAATATGATGATCTGTCTCATGGGTCATTGGAAAAGTAGATGATGTTGCGTTCGATTTTTCCACAATCCGGGGATAGACCGAAGCCGGTTGAGTTTTCCGTTCAACCGCCTGTTTACTCTCCGAGAAAACAGGCTTCTCGAAAGTCGGCTTCGGGAAATTTCAATGACTTTCAGTATATGCTGGATACGCGGTGAAATTGGTTGTTTTGGTCACGGCTGCCTGCCGCACTCACTCGCCCCTAACCTCCGTTTGTATAATGACATAAAACGTGTCGTTCGAGCGGCAAGCGATTGGTCGCGGGAACCATTTCAGGCCGTCTGCGGGATACCTCCACTCGACCTGTCGAGTGAACATACGATCCGTCTTCGGAATGGAAAAACACCTGAAGCGTCGATCCCCGAATCGATCCCCGCGTAACAGTGAATTTGTAGAAACAAAGCGTCCGGATGAGAATGATTGTATACTGTTCGCCCCTAGGGACGAAGGAGGAGCGCGGCAAGCAAAACCCGGATGGAATCGGATGTCGGCTTCATAATACCGGCTCGCAATCGCTCAAAAATCGAAACGGACACGGACGCAAACACTGTGGAAAGAAACACCGTTGGTATTGTAGGTGGCAATCGACAAAAAGTCAACGGGAGACGCGTGTTTTTCGATTTTTTTTCGAATCCCCGGCCTTTCCTCAGTCGTTCCCCGACCGTCCGCCGACAATTGCCGCCGACAATCGCCACACCAAAATTGATTCCTTGCAAACTCTTACAAACCGGGACACAACAACGTGGAATGAGGTCCCTGTTACCGGGTTGCAGGAGGAACCGCTTTGGCAGGTTCGGCGGCCCGCGCATCGGGACCGGTTTTGGGACCGGTTTTGAAACCGGTGTCGGAACCGGTCGGGTTGAGAACGGCGCGGCGCAACAGGAAGAAATTCTCGCCCTGAAATTCCGTGAATTGGCCGTCGATCTTCCAAAAAACCTGGTCGGTATTTTCACGCAGCACACGGAGAACCCGTTCAAGGCAGAGGTTTTCCAGGCAGGTATACCGTTCGTTGCCCGGGTTGATAAAGACGGAGACGCGGTTGCCGATTTGGCGAAAAACGGCGATTTGCCCCTTGACCGCGGCTCCCTCACGTATTTTCTTTCGCTTGACTTCGGTTTGTTCAGGAACGACCGGAAGCGTCGTGGGGGTGTCC
>DOMV01000380.1:0-206 GCA_003509805.1 Planctomycetaceae bacterium | reverse complement strand
TTCCCGCGCACAACCGCCTGCCGTTCGAAGTTTAGAGGACGTTCCCGAGAGTATCTTATAGCACATTGCCGTATTGCGATCAATCCCATTTCACAGATTCATAGCGCGAAATTCAAGCGATTGTGCCGACACCGTGGTCCCGAAACGCCTCCGCGTATGCCTCCGTGAGAAAGCGTTTTCGATATATACTGGAAACGCGGTGCAAT
>DOMV01000480.1 GCA_003509805.1 Planctomycetaceae bacterium | reverse complement strand
GCCCAATCCTCCGCCTTCCCGACCGCCCAAGCCCCTGCCCGGCGCGACCCGTCGGCCGCGATTCCGGTTTCCCGGCTGGTGGAATCGCCTTTGATGACCGCGTTCGATTTGAAAAAGAAAAACAATATCCGTCTTTCCATTCGAACCAGGGATCCGGCTTTTGAAACCCGTTGGCGGCAATCGCTCCTTTTCGGGACGAATGAAATCCGCTTGCAGGCCGAAGCGGAAATATATGCGTCAACGGAGAATTTTCAGCATGTTCTCCGGCTGCCCCGACGCATGGAGATCGAGGAATTGAAAATTCTCGACGCCGAAAAAACGATTCGGGAAATTCGTTGGATTCCCGCCGATCCGGACGGTTCGGACAATTCGGACCGTTCCGACGGCTCCGTTGCGGAGTATTCCCTTTTCTTGAAACGACCTATCAAAGGCAATTACACGCTTTCCGTACGATGCCGCCTGCCGATCGCCCCGTTTGAAAAACAGCCGATCCTCCCCGAAACAATTCCGCTTTGTGAACTGGACGGGGCCATCCTTCTGGAGGAAACGGCCCTGCTCTATCGGACGGCAGAAATCGTTTTTGCTTTCAAAGACGGTCAACCCTCCTGGACGCGACAGGAAGGTTTCCCTCCGCGCGAAGCGTCGTTTCCGCACGGCATTCCGCTGGGCATTTTTTCGACGAACCGGGCGGTTTCCTCACGTTCGATTTTCAGTCGGAAGACCTGGAATGTGTCCAGTAACGATCAAACGCCCGCATTCTCCCTGGCCCCGAACCGGCCTGCGATCTCGGGAACGCAGATCACCTCGCTTTACCGCCGCTTCAAGGGAGACGCGACCGACAGCCCGCTTTCCGGCAGCGCGCTTTCCGCCAATGGAAACGGGAACGGCAAAGCGTCTCGCGAGGGAGTATGGGAGGTCTTGACCCTGTTCGACTTGGCGATCGACCAAGGGGAACTCGATTCGCTGGCCGTTCGATTCGACTCGCAATGCCGTTCGATCAGCGTCCTTGAAAATACGGAATATGCCATCGATCCGCAAAAAGACGGCGCGATTCTCCACCTCAAACCTTCGACGCCGGTCGGCGACCGCATCACCCTCCAGGTTCGCTGCGAGGTCGGCGTCCTCGGCGATTCCGTGACGCTTCCCCACATCGCGATTGAGACGGAACACCGCCAAATCCATCAGTATATCGTCCTTCCCAAGGAATTCCTGGCCGAACGTTTCGAATGGAACGTCGAGCGGTTGACCCCCGTGAATCCGCAGACCGCCCAATGGATATTGGCCGACGAATCGCTTTACGCGCGGGAGGAAATCGATCGGACCGCCCCGGAATCGCTGGAAGACCATCGTAAAACCAAGGCGGTCTACGCCGTCGCCGGCCCGGATTACGAGGCGGTGATCCGTCCGCCCGGCGTGGGCGCGACGATCCTGCTGGCCGACCTGACTCTTTTCGTACGCAAAGACGGCTCGCTGTACGGAATCGGTTCCTACGACGTTCGGAGCGGCGGCCGGAAACAGGTCGTGCTGGAAATGCCCCCGGGNNCGGGATTCCGCCTGGTTCGATTGATGTCCGGCGGCAATTCATTCGACATCGCGGGCGACACCGCGGACGACGTTGCGGACGACACGACGGACGACGTTGCCGGGCATGGGGCTCTTCCGTTTCGGGAACGGCGGGTCATCGAACTGTGGGATGTGCTTCCGCAACGTCTGGAGTTGCTTTTCGAAGGTCGGCTTCCCGGGATCGGAAAATCGGGCCCGGCTTCCCCGCGGCGTCACCGTCAGGAGCCGATCCGGTTCGAGATTCCGCTCCCGACGTTCGAACAGGTGCCGGTGATCGAAACACTTTGGACCATCCGCCTCGAAACGTCGGACAAGGAGCTCCTCACCCGTTTTTCGGTCGACGCCTCGATCAGCGGTTCGGCGTTTTTTGATGAAAACGCGACGGCGTCGGCCGAGGATACCTCGCTTCATTCGACGAATAGCCTCTCGAAATTCCCGCACGAGTTCGTCAAGTCGTTTCCCCCCGAGTTTCCGCAACCGGGCGGCGGAAGCGTTTCCCTCATCCAGTTGAACCTGGCGAAACTTGAAAACCTGATCCGGATGGTCGCCCTGCTTCCTCCTTCGACGACATTATCCCATTCCGACCTGAGACGATGGCATTCCCATTGGGGAAAACACTGGTGGGAAATCAAAAAGGAGACCGACGCCTTGATTTCCACCTACCAGGCGATTGATTTCGGCGATGCGGCAAGGTCCGCGACAAACAATTCGCAGACCGGCCGGCCCGGTGCCCCGGACGGTATTTTGGGGCGGTTCCCGATCGATACCTCCTTGAAAATTACCCCGCTCCCATCGCCCTTATCGCCCGGTGGGACTTTTTCCGCCTCGCCCGCGAGATCATTTTCGAAATCCCCACAGGCGCCGATGATACCGGAAGGATCGGGAGCGTTGTTGCCGCCGGTGATCGCCTACCTCGATTCCGTCGATCCGACGCGCCAAGGCCGGGGCCTTCCCGGCGACGCGCGGATTTTCGTCGCGGCACTGCAACAGTTGGAACTATCGCACCGGAATGTGATCGAGAACCTCGGATTGACCGCGTCGGACCGCCGCATCCGGGAGAGCGTCTCGTTTTCAACCCGGCCGACCGCGATTTGGCGCATGTCCCATTCCGAACACGACGCCTTCCTGTTCGGCGGATCGCCCGGATCGTTGAAGTCCCTGGCGATCGTTTCCCAACCGATACCGAGCCGTTTCTTCGAAAGCGTGCCGTTTCATTACGGAATCTGGGCGATCGTCCTGCTCCTGGCGTCGTTGACCGTGGCCGACACGCCGGTACGTCGTTTGTATCGCCGCTTCGCCCATTTTTGGGGGATATCAATCGGCATTCTTCTTTGGGCGATCTTTCCCCGGAGCGTTCTCGGCGCAATCCTTCTCGCGCTGACCTTCCTCGCCATGTTGTCTTCCCCCTGGAGAAAATCGGAACGGCATGAAGAAAAGATCGTCGCCCGGTGGAACGGATGACAGAGGATGAATCGCATGAACGTCGTGGTGAATTGACAATTGATAATTGACAATGGATAACGGGGGACGCAAGCGGGTTCCTTATAGCAACGGCTGAATTGCGTCTCCCCATTGTCTATTGTCAATTCCGCATATCAGTTCACGCCGCACTCAATCCACCCGGCACCCGGTATTCAATCCACCCGGTATTCCTGGAGCGATTTGACCGCTTCGTCTCCCTTGCGCAGCGCTTCGATGCCTTTCGCCGCCGCGGTCGCGGCAGCCAGCGTCGTGATATAGGGCAAGCGTAGCCGGATCGCCGTTTTCCTGATGTAGGAATCGTCGTGGGTCCCGTGTTTCCCGGCCGGGGTGTTGACGACAAGCTGAATATCTCCGTTCTTCATCACATCGGTCAGGTTCGGCCGGCCTTCATGGACTTTATTGACTTTAATGCTGTCGATTCCGATCGTTTTGAGATGCTCGTGCGTTCCTTCAGTCGCGTAGATATGGAAACCGAGCGTTGCGAAGCGGTGTGCGACGTCGTTGACGGCCGGGCGGTCTCCCGGGGAAACGGTAAGCAACACGCCGCCCTCGGTGGGCAATTTCGTCCGGGCCGCCTCCTGTGATTTGTAGAATGCAAGCCCGAAGGATTCCGCGAGCCCGAGCACTTCGCCGGTCGAACGCATCTCGGGCCCCAAAACCGGATCGACTTCGGGAAACATGTTGAACGGGAAGACCGCCTCCTTGACGCCGAAATAAGGGATGGAAATCCGGCGGAGGTTTTTCCCGGCCAGTTTTTGCCCGATGATCATCTGCGTCGCAATCGCAGCCATGTTGATGCCGCAGACCTTGGAAACGATCGGCACGGTCCGCGACGCCCTCGGATTCGCTTCGAGAATGTAGACGGTGTCGCCGGCAATCGCGTACTGGATGTTCATCAATCCGACGACGCCCATTTCGACGGCGATCCGCGACGTGTATTCCCGGATCGTATCGACGTGTTTCGGGGGAATGCTCACCGGAGGAATGCAGCAGGCGGAATCCCCGCTGTGAATGCCGGCCAACTCGATATGTTCCATGACCGAGGGAACGAACGCGTCGGTCCCGTCGGAAACCGCATCGGCTTCCGCTTCGATCGCATCCTGTAAAAAGCGGTCGATCAGGATCGGTCGCTCCGGCGTCACTTCGACGGCCGTTGCCGCGTAACGGCAAAGCATTTCATCATCGTAAACGACCTCCATCGCCCGACCGCCGAGCACGTAGGAGGGACGCACCATGACCGGATAACCAATTCTCCCGGCGATTTCGAGGGCTTCTTCAAGCGTACCGGCCATTCCCGATTCCGGTTGCGGAATGTTTAGCCGTTGGATAATCTTCCGGAACTGGTCGCGGTCCTCAGCCAGATCGATGGTCCTGGGCGAGGTTCCTAAAATGCGAACTCCCGCGTTTTCCAGTTCCGCGGCGATGTTGAGCGGCGTCTGGCCGCCGAACTGGACGACGACGCCGAGCGGTCGCTCTTCGTTATAAATGCTCAAAACGTCCTCGACCGTAAGCGGCTCGAAATACAACCGGTTCGACGTGTCGTAATCGGTCGAAACCGTTTCCGGGTTGCAATTGACCATGATCGTGTCGTACCCGGCTTCGCGGAGGGCGAACGCGGCATGGACGCAACAGTAGTCGAACTCGATTCCCTGCCCGATCCGGTTCGGACCGCCGCCGAGGACCATGATCCGCTTGGAATTGACTGCCGCGTCCGTTTTCGGGCTGTCGGCAATCGGAGAATCGGCAATCGGACCGTTTTGGTATGTGGAATAATAATAACAGGCGTTTTCGACACCGCTCACCGGAATGCCGTCCCAGGTTTGCCGCATTCCGAGCGCGAGACGCCGTTCGCGAATCGCCTGTTCCTTGACGCCGAGCAATTGGCCCAGATACCGGTCGGAAAAACCGTCCCGTTTGGCACGGATCAACAGTTCATCGGTGATACCCGGGGTCTTTTGAGCGACAACTTCCGATTCCAGATCGGCAAGTTCCTTCATTTGTTCGAGGAAATACGCCTTGACCTTCGTTTTGGCATGGAGCGTTTCGATTTTGACGCCGCGCAACAACGCCTCATACAGGAGAAAATAGCGTTGCGAGGTCGCCAAGTTCAGTTTGTAGAGGATTTCATCGAGCGACATGTCCTTGATCGCCCGGACTTCACCAAGTCCGTAGCGGCCGATTTCCAGCGAACGGATCGCTTTCTGAAACGCCTCCTTGAACGTTTTGCCGATGCTCATCACTTCGCCGACGGCCTTCATTTGCGTCCCGAGCCGGTCTTCGACGCCCTTGAACTTTTCGAAGGCCCAGCGGGCGAACTTGACGACGACGTAATCCCCGCAAGGCGTGTATTCATCGAGCGAACCGTCCCTCCAGTACGGGAGTTCGTCGAGCGTGACGCCGGTCGCCAACAACGCGGAAATCAGGGCGATCGGGAAGCCGGTCGCTTTCGAGGCCAGGGCGGAGGAACGGCTCGTCCGGGGATTGATCTCAATGACGACAACCCGGTCCGAGAGCGGATCATGGGCGAACTGGACGTTCGTTCCGCCGATCACTTCGATTGCGTCGACGATCCGGTAGGCGTAATCCTGGAGGCGGTCCCGGAGTTCCTTTGAAATCGTCAACATCGGGGCCGTGCAGAAGGAATCGCCGGTATGCACCCCCATCGGATCGACGTTTTCGATGAAACAGACCGTGATCATTTTTCCCTTGGCGTCCCGGACGACTTCGAGTTCGAGTTCCTCCCAGCCGAGTACGCATTCCTCGATCAGCACTTGCGAGACGATGCTCACGGCAAGGCCGCGCGAAGCGATGCCGCGGAGTTCCTCCTGGTTGTAGGCGATGCCGCCACCGGTTCCGCCCATCGTGTAGGCCGGACGGACGACCACCGGATATCCGAGCGTTTCGGCGATCTGTTCGCACTGTTCGACGGTCGTCCCGATCTCGCTCCGGGCCGTCTCGATTCCGAGTTTCGCCATCGTATCCTTGAACGCCTGTCGATCCTCCCCTCGTTCGATCGCGTCGAGCTGTACCCCGATCACCTGGACGCTGTATTTGTCGAGGACGCCCGCCTTCGCCAGTTCCGAGGCGAGATTCAGGGCGGACTGGCCGCCGAGATTCGGCAACAACGCCTCGGGTCGTTCCTTGGCAATGATCCGTTCCACCGAGGAAACGGTCAACGGTTCGATGTACGTGGCATCCGCGACCGAGGGATCGGTCATGATGGTCGCCGGGTTGGAGTTGACAAGGACGATTTCAAAGCCGAGCGACCGCAGAGCCTTGCACGCCTGGGTTCCGGAATAGTCGAATTCGCAGGCCTGCCCGATAATGATGGGACCGGACCCGATAATCATCACTTTCTTAATGTCGTTACGGCGCGGCATGAATCCCTCGATAAGAAAAGTGCCGAAAAAGACTTCCGGCAAAAGCAACAGTGCGTGTCACACGACATGTGTCCGACAACGCGTGTTAAAGAAAGTCCGATGACCGCGGTGTGTGCAGACGGACAGTGTCAGGCATGGGCCGCAATCCCACTTATTCTAAAGTACCCCTTCCGCGTGTCAAGGGGCCGCGTATCAAGGGGTCGTCGAACGCCGGTGCCGCCGTGCCGCCACCCACGGCTCTGCCGGGCATGGGCGTTTTTTCCGTGCGCTTCAAGATTTCAGGCCCGAATGGTCGATGGAGACGGTGGGGAGGCCGTCATACGGAACACGCTCGAAACTTCCCGATGCCGATTTTGGAGAACATGTGAGGAATCCAGGGCGATCGCGTAAATGACGGGCAATAGGAAAGCGGCAAAAGATACCGAAGCGTCCGTGTCATCGTTTTTGGGAAAGGAAACCATGTTCGACAGCATTCTCGACACGATCGGCAACACGCCGCTGGTCCGCGTCCGCCGCTTGCACACGAATCCGAATGTCCGGATTTACGCGAAACTCGAAGGATTCAACCCGACCGGCAGCATCAAGGACCGCATTGCCTTGAAGATGATCCGCCAGGCGCAGGACGACGGATCGTTGACGCCCGGCAAGACGATTATCGAAGCGACCTCGGGAAACACCGGAATCGGCCTGGCCATGATCGGTTCGGTTCTCGGATACGATGTCGAAATCGTGATGAGCGAGGCGGTGTCGATCGAACGCCAAAAAATGATCAAGGGTTTCGGCGGTCGGCTCACCCTGACTCCGGCCGTCGAGGGAACCGACGGGGCGATCCGTAAATGCCGGGAACTGGTCAATGCCTCCCCGGAACGTTATTTCAACCCGGACCAATTTTCGAACGTCTACAACAAGTTGGCCCATTACCACGAGACTTCGGCGGAAATCTGGCGTCAAACCAAGGGCGCCGTGACCCATTTCGTTTCCTCGCTCGGAACCTCGGGAACGCTCATGGGCGTCGGCATGGGACTCCGGGAACGCAATCCGGCGATCCGGATCATCGAAGCCCAGCCCGTCCGGGGGCATTACATACAGGGCCTGAAAAACATGCAGGAAGCGATTGTTCCGGAAATCTATGACGCGGACCAAATCGACCGCAGCGTCCCGATCGAATCGGAAGAGGCGTTCGAAATGTCGCGGCGAATCGTCCACGAAGAAGGCGTTTTCATCGGCATGAGCAGCGGCGCCGCCATGCTCGCGGCCCTGCACGTCGCCGACGACCTGCGGGAAGGTTGCATCGTCGTCCTGTTCCCCGACCGGGGCGAGAAATACCTGAGCACCGACCTGTTCAAGGTTTGAAACCGGGTCGGATACAGGGTTTGCGCCGTGCTTTACAACGTGCTTGGCGACGGGAAGAAGCCCGCCTTGCATCGCGCGAATCAGAAAATCACACCCTGAGAAAAATTGCCCTTGCCGCATCCGTTTTTTTTTCGCATACTTCGCCATGCAGGCATTTCGGCGATCCTTTCAGCGGCCATTTTGGCAATCAATCAGCTCGAAGATATTGACGGGCGTTCTGTTTCTGACGCCCGTTCCGCTCTTTGCGCCGCTGGGCGGCTGTTCGACTTTCCAGCCGTTCCCGGAGCAGCTTTCATGGCAAATGAACGCCCCTTCGAAAAACAATCCGATGTACGTGTCCATCCAGGACCACGAACGGCTCTGGGCCACCATTTTCGACGTAATGGACGGACACTTCGACGTCGAGAAAAGCGATCCGATGCGCTTGCACGACGACGTTCTGACCGAGGGACGGCTCCTGACCAAACCGAGAATCGCCCCTTCGTTCATGGAACCGTGGCATCACGATTCCGGTTCGATGCGTGAACGTTGCGATTCGACGCTCCAGACGATCCGGCACTACGCCGTCGTCCGCGTGGTCCCCGAACAGGGCGGCTTCTTTATCGAAATGCACGTCTACAAGGAACTTGAAAACCGTGCCAGTCCCGCCTTGGCCGATACGAGTACGGGCAACCTGCGTTTCGATGTCGCCTCCGAGAAACTTTTCTCCGAAATCGACGCCTTGCCCGCCCAACAGGGTTGGCAGTTGATTGATCGCGACAAAGCCCTGGAGGAAAAACTGCTCGGCGAAATTCTTTATCGACTCGACCATCCGCCGACGACGATCCGCAATGCCCAGGAACCGATCCGCGGTTGAGCCCGGGGTAAACGGGGATCAATTGCGTGCTTCGGTCCCGGTTTTTGCTTCAGCCCGTTTGGTCCGCCCGTTTACC
>DOMV01000448.1:6068-10882 GCA_003509805.1 Planctomycetaceae bacterium | reverse complement strand
GCCGTCGTCGAAATGTTGAACGTATCGAGCGTGTCGCCGCCGGTACCGACGATATCGACGACGGGGGCACCGAGAACCTGAATCCGCTTCGCGTGCCGACGCATGCCCCGGGCGGCGCCGACGAGTTCGCCGACCGTTTCTCCTTTCATCGCCAGCGCCACGAGCATTCCTGAAAGCAGGGCGGATTCCTCGTCGGACAACGCGGCGTCGCTTTCCGCAAGAATCGAATGAAACAGCGTTTCGACGTCCTTGCCCGACAGGTTTTCGTGTTTCAATAATTTTCCGATGCCGCAGCGACAGCAGTCGGACAGCGAAGGCGTCGCGATCATACCACGGCTCCTTGTTTACAGGTGACTTCGAGAAAATTCCTCAAGAGACGCTTGCCGATGATCGTCATGATCGATTCGGGATGGAACTGGATGCCTTCGAGCGGATATTCCCGGTGCCGGACTCCCATGATTTCGCGGTCGTCTTCGGACTCCGCGGTAACGACCAATTCGGCCGGCAACGTTTCCCGTTCGGCGACGAGCGAATGATACCGCATCGCCTCGAACGATCCTTTGACGCCGCGGAACAGACCTTGGCCGTCGCTCCGTATCCGCGACGTTTTGCCGTGCATGATTCTCGCGGCACGAACGACGTTGCCGCCGAAAGAGTGGACGATCGCCTGGTGGCCGAGACAGACGCCGAGGATCGGAATCCGTCCGGCAAACGTTTTGACGACATCAAGCGAAACGCCCGCTTCCACGGGACGGCCGGGGCCCGGGGAAATCACGATTCCTTCCGGAGCCAGCGATTCGATGTCGGCTGTCGTCATCGTGTCGTTCCGCTTGATTTCGACCTCTGCGCCGAGCATTCGAAAATACTGCACGAGGTTGAACGTGAACGAGTCGTAATTGTCGATCATGAGTATCATTGCATTCCTCCTTCGGGTCGAATGTCCGTTCGGTTCAGCATTTCCAAGGCGCGGGCCACCCCCGTCGCTTTGTTGACGGTTTCGAGGCGTTCCAATTCCGGGACGGAATCGTAGACGATTCCCCCACCCGCCCGGGCGGTCAATTGACCGTCGCGAATCCTTGCGGTCCGAATCGTGATCGCGAAATCGATGTTGCCGTTATAGGCAATGTACCCGGCGGCGCCGCCATAGGGGCCGCGAGGCGTCGTTTCCTGTTCGGCGATGATCTGCATGGCGCGGATTTTCGGGGCGCCGGTCAAGGTTCCCGCCGGAAACGTCGCGCGGAAAAGATCGAAACCGTCGTATCCGTCGTCCAGTTCCGCCGTGACGTTGGATACAAGGTGCATGACGTGCGGATGCCGTTCGACGAACATCAGGTCCGTCACTTGGACGGTCCCCGTCTTGGCGACACGGCCGAGATCGTTGCGGCCGAGGTCGACGAGCATCAGGTGTTCCGCTTTTTCCTTGGGGTCGCGGAGCATTTCATCGGCCAGTTCGCGATCCTGTTGTTCCGTCGCTCCCCGTTTTCGCGTTCCGGCGATCGGACGCAGGGTCGCGGTGCGGCCTTCGAGGCGAACCATCGTTTCCGGCGAGGAACCGGCAAGGACCGTGCCGCCCAGGTGCATGAAAAACAGGTACGGGGCCGGATTTGAAAACCGCAAGGCGCGGTAAAGCGATACAGCGTCGGGCGCTTCGTCGGCGACGAACGGCTGCGAGAAAACGCATTGGATGATATCGCCGCCGCGGATATGTTCCTTGATCGTTTCGACCTTCTTGCGATATTCCCGTTCGGGCATGACCGGCGCCAAGGTCGGTTCCGCATCGCATTGCGGCGCAGGACAGACAAACGGTTTTTCGAGTTCGACGGCGATTTTTTCAATTTCGGCGACGGCGCTTCGATAAAGGGATTCGTATTCGTCTGATTTCGCCTCGCCCGACAGTGTTTCCCGGGGGAATGTCGTCGCGCAAACCGTCAACACTTGCTTGAGGTTGTCGAGAATCAACATCGTTTTCGGAATCACGAAGACGCCGAACGGTTCGTCTTTCAGCCGATGCGGAATTTTCTCAAAAAACGCAACCGTTTCGTAGGCGAAGTAACCGACGAGTCCGCCAAAGAATCGCGGCAATTCCGGTTGTTCGGCAGTACGGTGGCTTTGCATCAACTCGCGCAGGATTTCGAGCGGTTTACCGTGATGCGGAATCGAGCGCTCGGAACCGTCGTCGCATTTCCTGACGAGAACAGTTTCGGCATGAATTTCGACGAAAGCGTGTGCGTCGGTACCGAGAAAAGAATAGCGACCCCATTTTTCGCCTCCTTCGACGCTCTCGAAGAGGAAGACGCCCTCCCGGTTTTTATAAAACCGTTGCAGCAAGGTGACCGGCGTGTGGCGGTCGGCAAGCAATTGTGTCGCAACGGGTACGACACTGTACTGTCGCGCCTGTTCGAGATAATTTTTGAGTGACAACATGGGTGTTCAGTACGGTTGGGAGCGAAAATCCAATGAAAAAAGCCGACCCGGAGGGACGGCTTTTCAGGGCGAGACATAAAAAAAGCCGTGAACGTCGGGCGCTCACGGCTTGCTTATTCGCTTACGAAGTCAGGGTTTCTTCGGTACGGCGACAACCGGAGCGGCGGTGGTAAAACACCACGGCCACCAGCAAAAACCGACCGACAAGTTGACAAAGGAACTGTTCATATCAGTAAAAAGGACGCCAAGGAAACCACCCTCATTCGTAATCGTCAAAATTTCACGAAACGTTGAAGGAAATCCAGTGTGCCCCGGAATTATATTTTGCTTCCCACCCGCTGTCAAGAGGGGATTTTTCGGAAAGCGGAACGCGGGGGTGTGTGCAGAGGAGTGTGCAGTAGAGCGGGGTGTGGGGGGCGAGCGGGGCGGCCCGGCGTTGACTTTTCCAAAAAAAAGCGCATACTTTGGAAAACGACGTGTCGAAGTTTCCCCGGCTCGGGCTCCTTCGACGCACCGGCCAAACGGACGACCGATAAACGATAAAATCGACTCCGGTGGGGTACGGATGTGGCCGGGTTGCCTGCGCGGATTGATTTGAGAGTGATTGAAGCGGACCGAGACGATCGCCGGTCGATGATGGAACGGTCTTTGACCGTTCGGGAATCGGCGGGAGGAAAGTCCGGGCTCCACAGGACGCCGTGGTGGATAACGTCCACCGACCGCAAGGTCCGGGAAAGTGCAACAGAAAGCATACCGCCGACCGTCGTATGCTCCGTGGCGAAGGCGATTGAATTTATCTGAATTTATTCGTTTTTTCGTTTCGATGATCGACATTCCGAACGGGAAACCGCCCGGCTTCGGTAGGACGGGTTGTCATACGGCGAGGTAAGGGTGAAAAGGTGAGGTAAGAGCTTACCAGCGGCCGGGTGACCGGTCGGCTCGGCAAACCCCGCGGGGAGCAAGGCCAAACAGGACCGGTGAGGTTGTCCGCCTCGTTTCAAGGTTCGGGTGGGCCGCTGGAGGAGTCGGGTGACCGGCTCCCTGGATAAATGATCGTCGCCCGAAAACGGTTGTCATGACCTTATCGGGAACAGAACCCGGCTTACCGGTCCGCTTTTTCATTTTCTTTATCTTCTCCATTCCTCTTGTTTTGTCCGTAATCCACCGTTTCAACCAAAGGTTTTTTTTCCATGCGAATCGCATCCTTCACCCTGGTCGGCCTTTTGTGTCTCCTTCCCGTTTTGGGGTTGTTCGCCGGTTGTGAGCCGGGCGGGGGAGGCCGGAAGATACTGAATGTGTCCTACGATCCGACCCGTGAACTCTACCGGGAATACAACGTTCTTTTCAAGGATCATTGGAAGAAGACGACCGGTGAAAGCGTCGAGGTCGAACAGTCCCATGCCGGAAGCGGCGCCCAAATGCGGAGCGTGATCGCGGGCCAGGAAGCCGATGTGGTCACGCTTGCGCTCGGTTTCGACATCGATTCGATCGCCGATACGGGCATCATCTCCCCGGAATGGCAAAAACAATTTCCGAATAACAATTGTCCCTACTCGACGACGATCGTCTTCCTCGTGCGCAAAGGAAATCCCCACGGAATCAGGGATTGGGACGATCTCCTCAAGGAGGGGATCGAGATTATCACGCCGAATCCGGAAACGTCCGGGGGGGCGCGTTGGAACTACCTGGCCGCCTGGGGATTCGCCCTGAAAAAGGAACTCGGCGATTTGAACGTGTTGAACGATCCGGCCAAAAAGGCGGAAGTGGACGCCGCCCAAGTGAAGGCGAAGCGGTTCGTGGCCGACCTGTTCAAACATGTTCGCTCAATGGACAAGGGAGCGCGGGAGACGACCAACCGGTTCGTGCAAAACAAGCAGGGCGACGTCCTGCTTGCCTGGGAAAACGAGGCTTTTCTTTCGAAAAACATCCTGCCGGAAGACGGATTTGAAATCGTCGTTCCGTCGATCAGCATCCGCTGCGAACCGCCGGTCGGGATCGTCGATAAAATCGTCGAGAAACGGGGGACCCGCGACTTGGCCGAGGGATATCTCCGGTTCCTCTACGACAAGGAGGGACAAAAAATCGTTGCGAAAAACTATTACCGGCCGACCGACCCGGAGGTGCTTGCCGAGTATTCGGAATTTTTCCCGAAAATCGAGTTGTTTGCGATCGACGAGGTCTTCGGCGGATGGAGAAAAGTGCAGGCGGAGCATTTTGACGGTCCCGAGGCGATTTTCAAGCAAATCCTGCTCGAAAACGCGAAAGCGAAATAGCGCAGGGCGTGGATGCGTTTTTTCAAAGCCCCGTTCAGAGCCCGAAGCGTTGCGAGGGAACAACCTGCCTTTATACCGAAGCCGGCCCCGTTTTCCGTTCAACCGCCTGTTTACTCT
>DOMV01000448.1:5572-6058 GCA_003509805.1 Planctomycetaceae bacterium | reverse complement strand
AATTTCAACAGCCTCCAGTATAACGCAAACGGTTTCATGCGATTTGTCTCAAAAAGCGTTTTGCCCGGCTTGGGCATGACGATGGGGGTTACCGTCGTTTACCTGAGCCTGCTGGTGTTGATCCCGTTCGCGGGGTTGTTCGCGACGGCCTTGGGGCTTTCGCCCCGCGAGTTCTGGACGATCGTTTCCGAGGAGCGGGTCATCGCTTCCTTCAAGGTGACGTTCGGTATCGCGTTCCTGGCGGCGACGATCAACATGTTCTGTGGTTTCGTCGTCGCCTGGGTTTTGGTCCGCTATCGTTTTCCGGGCCGGCGTCTGTTGGACGCGATGGTCGATCTCCCTTTCGCGCTGCCGACGGCGGTGACCGGAATCGCCCTTTTCGGCCTGTATTCGCGCAACGGCTGGATCGGTTCGCACCTGCCGTTTGAAATTCAGGACAGCCGGCTCGGCATCCTCCTCGCCCTGACGTTCATCGGGCTGCCGTTC